>JBIKIB010000123.1:0-9346 GCA_044361845.1 Chitinophagaceae bacterium
GACATTTCCTGGGAGAGGATGGCACACCCATTAAATCGTTGTACCTGCCCGACAAGCTGCATTACAACGTAGAAGGATACAAGGTTTGGGGAAAGGCCATCCGCAGAGACGTGAAACGGATCGCCGGCAGGTGAGCCACCCATGAAAAGCATCGATCAACGCTTCGTGGATGTCTTTTTCAGGATCACCCTCCACACGACAGCCGAGGCTTTGCTCGATGCTGCTTGTTGGCTCCAGAATACATTAGGCGCATCACTCTCGATGCCCCCCACGATGTATCCGACCGTCACGACACCCAGACCGATCTTGTCGATATCGAGCATACCATTGCCTGTGAACTTCTTTTCATCCGCCTGGATGAACTCGGCACCGGCACCCAGATAACCGGGCAGGTCCTTTGGAAGGAGGTATTCCATCACCCGGCCTTTACTGCGCTCCACGACGCTTATGTGCTTCACGAAAGGCACGTTGTCGTCCCTTACATCCTTTCCCGTGCTGTCTCGGTGATAAAGCCCGATGCCCCCGAAGAATATGGCATATTGCGCCCCTGATGAACGGCTGTGGACAGGCATCGTGGCAGTATGATAATGAGCATAACGCTGACTGAAACCATCCAGCTCACGGTGTCCCGTACCCGAAATATCCACCATACTCGTATATGGTAGGTCCTTATCCCTCCGGAATACACCCGAGAACAGGGTGAGTATCGCCCTTCCCTTTTCGTCGTACTGGCTGACAAGGTTGTAGTCGCGGCGGTGCAGGGCCGCAGTGTCGGTAACGGCCGAATATGCGGTGATCTTCAATACCGTACCTCGAGGGCTGAGTCTGAATTTCCGGATCTGGTCGGTGTACTGCTGCGAGTAGCCGGGACCGTGATCGGGACTATGCGGATTGTAGCGACCATCGAACCGATGCCCGCCCACCAGGAAGTACGTGCCATCCAACATGCCCAATCTACCCCCTGTCACCGCCATCCGTTCGTCTTCAAGAAACTCCACGGTGGGTGGAAGCGGCTTTTCATGCAGGATCGCATCGATGAAAGCCGGCACGGCGATCCGGATGACCGAGGGATATGTCATGAACCGCTGACCGGCCTCGCTGTAACCGTATCCGCCGATGAGGATCAGGTCATTCCCCTGCTGCCGGAACTCCATATTGGTACTCTGCAACTGGTCGAAGATCCTTTGGGGCAACTCTTTCAGCGATCTTTTCTTGACCGTCGCGGTTGACAGGTCCAGCACGATGGCTTCGGTGTTATTGTATTGTTTGTTGAAGGCGGCGAATGGCTGTCGTTTGTGCAGTCCGTCGGTGCGGCCACCGATGAAGAGGACAAGATCACCTGATTTTGCAAAGGCGTACGATTGAAGCCCCGTGAATCCGGGAATGTCAACTGGCTGGACGGAGATCTCGAAGGGAGCGGTCTGGCTGTTGGAAGCCAATGCTATCAGGACCATGAAGAAAAGGAACAGGTATTTCATCATCCTCTTTGCTTTGTGGCCGCAAGGTAAGAGGTCATACAAAGAGGATATATGACAAATGTCACATTCGCTAGCAAGGTATTACACTGAGACGCTCAAGACCATTGCGAACAGTCATGGTCGTTCGACCTGTATGTATGCTTTTTCATGCTGCAGGAATGCATCCCATAATTGCCTTGTACGCGGTCCTATCCCGGGAAGGACCTTGTCGTCGACCTGAGCGATGGGTGTGATGCGTCTTGTGGAAGCGGTGATGAATGCTTCTGATGCCTGATAGACCTCCTCCAGCGATAATTCCCTTTCTTCAACGGGGATGCCGAGCTGCTCTGCCAGTAGGATGACCTGCTTTCGGGAGATCCCCTTGAGCATATCTTCTGCCGGAGTGATCATCACCCCTCGTTTATCAACAATGAAGACATTGGAGCGGGGGCATTCCCTCACTTTTCCACCCTGGTGGTAGAGGATATCATCCCCTCCGCCGGCTTTCAGCCAGGGCTGCAACCAGATGGCCATGAGGTAATCGATCGTCTTCACGGTCGGTATCTGACGCTGAAAGGCGTGTGACATCAGCTTCAACCCTTTTTGTGCCAACGTATCGGGGAGTGGCGCCAACGGCTGCCCGAAGATGGCGATCCTTGGCGCGGAGACCGTATATCCGTCATCTGATGATCCGCCCGTGAGGAGGATTCGGATACCCGTTGACGTTAGTTTGTTGCGTTTGATGAGTTCGTAGATGATAGACTTCAGTTCATCCCCCGACTCGGTGACAGACATGCGCATCGTCGTTGCGGAATGAAAGAACCTGTGGATGTGGTCATCCAAAAAAAGGGGTATACCTTCCGACACCCGCAGGTAGTCGAAAATACCATAACCCCGCTGCAGACCGAGGTCATTCAGCGATATACCCGCATCCGTAAGCGGAAGGTAGCTACCCTGAACATAACAAACCGGTGTATTCATCTGATGATGCTTTTATGCGCGTCAAGGATCGCTATGACCTTCTCTACAGGTTCGATGCATGTGCATTATAATGAGATCAAACACCGCTGAAGATGGAAAAGCCACCATCCACCACCAACTGGGATCCGGTAACGAAACGGGACGAATCGCTCAGCAGGAATACCAGTGCACCGACGAGTTCTTCGGGCTTTCCGAAGCGCTTGAACGGGGTCTGCCTGATGACAGAGGCACCGCGATCCGTGAATGTCCCGTCAGGGTTCGTGAGCAGATTCCGATTCTGTTCTGTCAGGAAAAATCCCGGTGTCAGTGCGTTCATCCGGATCTTATCGCCGTAGCGTCGGGCGAGCTCGACCGCGAACCATTCGTTATAGCAATCAACACCAGCCTTGCCCATATTGTATCCCAGGACCTTCGTCACGGCGCTTTTAGAGTTCATACTGGAGATGTTCACGATGCTGGCGGTCTCATTCTGTGCCAAAGCATCTCCGAAGATCTGTGTAGGGATGATCGTTCCCCAAAGGTTCAGGTCCATCACATACCGAAGTCCCTCGATGTTCATATTGAAGATATCATCGTCCGGCTGAACGACACCCTGCGGCATGTTGCCACCGGCAGCATTCACAAGGCCATCGATCTTGCCGAAGAAAGCCATCGCCTTATCTTTCGCGGCACGCAGTTGTTCTTCATTCAGTACGTCAGCCACCAGCGCAATGGCCGAACCTCCGGCCGCATTGATCGCGGCGGCCCTTTCCTCAGCCACTGTCTCATTCCGTCCGAGGATACCCACGGCGCCACCACAAGCGACGATGGCATCGATGAATGCTCCACCCAGTATGCCGGTTCCACCGGTCACCACGACAACTTTTCCTGTCAGATCTGAAAGTCCCTGCCTGTTCATATTTTATTAATTGGGGGTTATTGATCGGCTCACTTGTGCCAGTCCTGTAAAATTAATCGTCTCATCGTTACCGGCATGGCTGACAAAAGGAAAATAATCCACTTATGGCAGTCATGTAAAAAAATACGAGCCCGCCGGATCATTCCCTGACGGACGATCGAGTACGGATGTATTCCGCACGTTGGCTGAGGCCCAGGAATGAAGGGGGTTTCAGCTCTTTCTCCCAGGCACTGATCTTTTTCCTGAGCGCTTTGACAACGGCTTTTTCTTCCCGGGCAAGGTCGTTTGTTTCAGAACGGTCGATGCCCAGGTCGAAGAGGGATGCCGTATCTGCACGGATCAGCAGTTTTTTGTGATCGGAGCGGATGACTGCGTAGGATTTTTGGTCGTATTGTCGCCAAAAAAGATACGGGTGTGGCGCTTTATTGGTTTTTCCGGTCACGAAGGGTAAGAGGTCGATGCCATCGATGGCATGCTTCGGCCTGGGTGCGGCGGGGATATTTCCCAGGACGGTCGCCAGGATATCGAATGTGATCACCGGGCGATCGTAGACCGTACCTGCCGGGATCTTTTCCGGCCAGCGCATGGCAAAGGGGATGCGGATGCCGCCTTCAAACAATCCCCCTTTTTTCCCCCTCAACGAACCATTACTGCTGCCGTTATCTGCCAGTGGTCCGCCATTGTCGGAGATGAACACCACCAGGGTATTTTTATCAAGTCCGGTCTCCCGGAGCTTCGCGAGCACCCTGCCGACGCCATCGTCCACAGCACTGACCATGGCGGCATAATTGCGTCTTTTCCGGTCTTTGATATGGCTGTACCTCTCGAGGTATGCAGGGGGTGCCTGCAGGGGAGCATGTGGTGCATTATAGGCCAAGTATAGAAAGAAGGGATTCGACCTGTTCCTGTCAATGAAGGAAACCGCCTCCCGGGAGAAGGCATCGGTGATGTATTCGGTTTCAGTGACGGGCTCCGTCCCCCGGTTCAGCAGGGTCCGGTAGCTGCCTTCTTCCGTGAACACCTTCATGGGGTCGACGATCCTCATGCTGTCAGGAAAATACTGATGGCCACCCCCGAGGAATCCATAGAACTCACTGAAGCCGCGTGACTGTGGCTGCAGGGAGGGATGTGCCCCGAGGTGCCACTTCCCCACGAGCATGCTCCGGTATCCTGTACGCCCGAGGATATCAGCCATGGTCTCCTCTTCGCGGGACATGCCCATGGCAGGATCCGTGGGATAATAGAGCACATTGCGTTCGTAGCCGAAACGCTGGCCATACCGGCCGGTGAGGAAGCCGGCGCGGGAGGGACTGCAGACGGAGAAGCTCACATATCCTGAGGAGAATATGACCCCTTCCCGTGCGATGCGGTCTATATTGGGCGTGAGGATATCCCCCGAGCCGTGAAAGCCCACATCGGCATAACCCAGGTCGTCAGCGACCACGAGGACGACATTCGGTTTCCCCTGGGCAACGACATGAGAAGTGGACGTCAGAAGGACAATGGCGGCGATGGTGAACGAGGAACGTATTTTCATGTATGCGTATCCGTTATGTATGGCCGTGCGGCCATGATGAATGATGATCTTTCAGATATTCAGAACAAGGTGATGATCTGCCCCGGCTCCAGCTGGAGTTTTCCACCCTTGACCAGCCCGGAGAGTGCTGCTTTCCGGTTGGCGGAGAACTGATCGGTGACTTCCGCTTCCCTGAAGCCGGTGGCATCGAGGCTGACGGACATCTTCCGGGCTGACCGGTTCATGAGGATCATCGTCCGCCCATTTCCCTTTCCGAATGCGGACACTAAAAGGTCGCTGTCATCCGATGTCGCCTCTTCCCGTCGCATGCCTTTCAGCAGGTGTCTGGAATAAGCACCAAAGACCCTCAGTTGGTCGGAGGATGGCTCGGGTGTGAAATGATCTGTCCTGTCGACCCGGAAGAGGCTCCTTGTCCCATCGAAGCTGGCGTGCGGACCATTGAGCAGTCCCCAGCAGTACAGGATACAGATGGCATCCATCTTCGTGAGGTTCTTATGGTATAGCTGGCCCATCTGGAACGCGATGCGATAAGAAAGATGCTGGTAGCGGGATTCATTGACGCATAGTTCCGTCGACATGAAGGTCTTGCCCCCGACTTCCTTTTGCCATTCGGCTATCCGGATGTCGAAGCTGTCAGGGTTGATGAAAAAGTTCTGATAGTCGTACATGTTCGCCGCGGAGTAATCTATTGCATCCCACATCTCCTTCCGGCTCTTGAACTTTTTAAGGGCATCGATGCTTCCCTCCAGCGAGGTGTGGTTATGCATGTGGATCTTCACATCCCTGAAGCCATTGGCATCGAGTGTTCGGCGCAGGGCCGTCGTCATGGCGTACCAGACTTCTGCAGACTGCGCCACTTCGTTCTGGATGCCCAGAATGGCAGGTGCCTTTCCGGTTTTGGCCTTTGCCTGCCGGCAATAATCGAGCATGGTCATGGCATATTTTTCTTCGTCCACGACCCGCTTCTCCTTTCCTTGCTCATCCTTCACGAGCTTGTACATCCAGGCAGGCAGTTTCCAGAATTCGAAGACGACGATGCCGCCCATGTCCTGTATGCGTTTGTTGTATGCGAAATCCACGATCTCCCCGTTAGGATAATTATCGCCGTAGTAGTGAATGACCGCATCTTCCTTTTTGTCCCAGTTGCTGAGATCAGGCTTGAGCATCTGTCCGATCGGGTACTCCCTGTGTATGAGCATGTTGTAATCCCGGATATACTTCCACCATTTGTCTTTTCCTTCATCGCTGAGTTCTGCGTAAGCCATGACGGAGGTCGTCGCTCCGAAACCGAGGATGGTCTGGAACTGCTTTGACCTGTCGACCCGAACGTTCACATCCTTCACGGTCGGTTTCAGGATCGTGGCACCGTATTCTCCCCGGACACCGTCAAAAGTGATCTGGTGGCGATCCACATCGATCAGGCATTCCTGCCTTGCGATCCGCCTTCCGTTGAGGCTCAGTTCAAGCTGAAGGTCGTGGCTCATCGATACGCCGATCTCACGTACGGCCTCACTCACGGGAACGGATACCTGAAGCCATACGGCGTTGGCGTATCTCGGAATGGCGGGGCTGGTCGGGGTGCGTTCGCCATGGAGACCGAATGAGTCGTAGAAGCGCTGCAGGAGGGTGATCGTATCGGCCTTGACAACGACGGTGAATCCCCCGTACCGGCCGGTGAATATCCATTTGAAGGAATCACCGTTGATGGATATCTTATCGAATCGTATCCTGCGTTCGAAGATGGACGTGAGGTCATCGGATGGGTACACTCCCCTGAACTGACGTCCCACGCCCCAGATCTCGGCAGTCTCGCTTTGTGTTGACCGGTTGAAGCGGGAGACTTCCTCCCATCCGGATGCGTCAGGCTTCTGCGGATCGGCCGGATGGGCGGAGGAAGCAAGGCTGAAGAAAAAGAAACAGTTGACAATGCAGATCTTCCTGATGACTGAAAGGTTCGACTTCATATGCATAGCTATTTGTTTTCATGGTAAAAAATCAGAACATCTCTGCGATCAGAGCAGCCACGATCCGGTGACCATCCTCATTGGGATGGTTCGACTGGCTCATGTATCGCGCCATGCTTTCCCCTGCGAGGGCCTTCTGGCGGAATGCCGCATAACTATCGACGATTCCGGTTCTGTAGTGGCCTGCGAGTCCCCGGATCATTGCGGCATAAGCCATCAGCGGAGCATGTTCATCTTTTATATCTTCCCGGGTGTCAGGGGTGGGTGTGAGCAGTACGACTTTAACGCCTGATGCCTGGGCGGCTTCGATCATCCTGCTCCATGCGGCCTTTGCCCGTTCCATACCGATGCGCCTGTCGTTAAGGGCATAGTCGATGAATATGACATCCGGGCGCATGGTCAGCACTTGACTGGCAAAACGCTTTTGGCCATCTTCGGAGTGTTCTCCGCCGATGGCGGTGACGATCGCGTTCGTTACAGCATGCGGATGCTTCTGCCGGATCAGCGACAACGACAACTGCGGATAGGAGGAGGAGCTGTTGACCACAGGCGTCTTGAAATATCCGGCCGGCACACTATGTCCGTGGAAGACAAAGTTGACCGTTCGGTTATCGGGCCAGGTCTTACCCAGCAGGGTGATGACATCTCTGAGGTATGGGGTTGGTTGCTGGCCGAAGGCGGATACCGCCACAAGGATGAGCAGGGATATCAGTGATCTTTTCATTCACTTGATCATTTATGGTTCGGGTTTTTTTTCCATTGCGGCTTCCAGTCCAGCACCTGCACCATCTGGCCGGGCATGCCCGAGCCAGTCTCTCCATTGATCTGTTCGGTTCTTTGCACAAACAGGCTCAGGATCCCACTTCGCTGCCAGCGGGCAGCGTCGTAGGAGGGTTCCCATGATCCAACGGGTTTGTCTGAGAGGTTGGACCTGGCCCATCCGCCACGGTGGATGTCAGGGGTCATCGCGACGGCAGGGAGGCTTCCTGTTGTTGCATCCCTGTAGATCATGAGCAACCTGGTTTTATTCCCTTTTGTTGAGGCGAGTACCTGAGGCCGTGAAATGGGTATCCTGCGGGAGCCGCCGCCGCTAAGGGTAAAAGGGGTCGTACGGAGGAATGGGGTGACGGATCGCCATCCATTGGCGTCGCGGTACACGATCCGGTAATGTGGCACGCTGTCTGACGCATCCCGCCAGTAAGTGGCGATATATGGCATGCCGCGGGCATCGGCACACATGCTGGTCTGGTTGATGAGGTCGCTGCCCTGTGGGATACGCATGGCATACTCGGCGGATGCCGCATCGATGGGCATTTTATAGGCACTTCCATCGGAACGCTGCCAGCCGGTACCACCGTCCATGGAACGAGCATAGCAGAGGTCATGGTTGCTTGCCACATCGGGTGTCTCGCGCCATACCCAGGAGAGATGGATGGTCCCTTTGGGATCCACTGCCATCTGCCAGTAAGCATTTCGCTTCCCCTCTCCATCGATCAGGTTGTCATGCATGCGGCGCCATTTCCCGGTAGCGACATCATATCGGTCAAGCACAAGGGTCCCGTTTCCGGACGCTCCGTTGCGGTACAGGAATAGCAGGTCTCCTCCCGGCATGCCGTAGAATTCAGGGTATGTGACCTTCGACTCCAGACTGCCGACCATGGAGTTGATGACTTCCAGGTCGAGTGATAGTGGCGATCGGCTTCTTGCATAGTGCAGTACCCCGGAGTGATGGTCCCACGCCATATGAAGGTGGCCCTTGCCGTCGAGTGCGATGCTGATGACATTATGCGCATCCCTTGCCTTGCCTTTAAAAGCCGTCCGCCGGAGTTCGAAGGCACCCTTGCCATTTCTGCGCCTGCCCAGGACGACATGCCCCAGCGTGTCATAATATGCGATGAACTGCCAGCCCTTGCCGGTGACGAGCGGATCGCGGCGGAAGGGCACGGTATTGACGGAACTCGCGGCCCATCCGATCCCAGCATCGGTTGCAATGACACCTTCTGTTGCCCCGGCACTTCCCTGTGCCATGAGGATCATGGGAATGAAGCTGACCATAACGGAAAGGCCTACACGAAAAACAAATCGATATATCATGTTCATGTTGCTGCCGGATATGATCAAGCGGTCGATGTCTTTCTTTAAAAGCTTGATCAAACTCAAGGTAGTCAGTTTTTTTCCGTTCCGAACCCTTATGTGCAGGAGTCCGGGACGCAGTCCCGATAAGTCGATCTCCGGCTTTTGCCGGATGAGTCTTTGGGTCATCAGGAGTTTTCCCTGTGCGTCGCAGACCTTTACCTCTGCCCCTGCCCGCAGCTTTGCCAGGTGCATATGAACCCGGTCGTTCACGGGGTTGGGATAGGCGATAACGGCATCCTCCGCTACCGTCAGATCCCTGATCCCGGTGACAACACCTTCATGCAAGGGTGTGATGATGAGGTCCAACATGACGGATTCATTCATGCAGGGAGAGGAATGTATCCTGCGAGATAGCATTCATCGCCACAAAAAC
>JBIKIB010000475.1:0-2747 GCA_044361845.1 Chitinophagaceae bacterium
CATGAATTGCCCTGCACGGTAGGATGCATTTCCTTTGATGATATTTTCCCTGGCAGATTGTGCCTTTGTTCCGGAAACCATCAGAAACATTATTGCTATGATGCTTGTTTTTTTCATGCAGCGCCTGCTTTTCGCTCACTTAGAAAAAATTCAATGATGACCATCAACAATGCGATAGCTACAAACCACTGGAAGTAATGGGTGTATGTCGCTGTTGACATTGACGCCATCGGCCTTTTGTCCAGTGTCCCTATCTCCTGCAGCAGACGATCAACCACCTGATCCGTTTTCTCAAGTCTTTGATATGTCCCTGAAGCTGCAATAGCAAGGCCCTCTAACATCCCTTCATTCAGCTTGGAGACTACCACACGACCATCCGCATCCAGTTGTTGAAGCTGCGATGCCGGATCGGTGAAGGTAGTACCTGCTTCCGTTCCGACGCCGACCACATGCAACGATATCCCGCTCCTGGAAAGCTTTTTGGCTTCCTCCAGTGCAGGCTTGTCATGGTCTTCTCCATCGGTGACAAGTATGATCGCCCGGTACTTCTTATCTGTCTGTGGAAATGCATCCGCACTGATCCGTAATCCCTCGCTGATCACTGTGCCCTGCGCGGGCACTGACTCCGGCCCTGATGTGGACACATACATCCTGGCCGTCAAATGATCACTGGTGAGCGGCATCTGGAGATAGGCACGACCAGCAAAAATCACCAGACCTACCCGGTTGTCTCCAAGGCGTTCATTAAGCTTAATGAGCAGTAACCGGGCCCTGTCGAGCCGGCTCGGCGTGATGTCTTTAGCATACATACTCTTGCTCACATCCAGAACGAACATGACATCCGCACCACTGCGGACTTCCTTGGCAGGTGCCTTGGGAAATTGGAGATTTGCCAAGGCAAAAACAATCAAAAGCAACGCCAGCAAACCCAATAAAAACTTTAGACGGAACCTAAATGGTGAATATGCGACCATCAGCCGATCGACCAGCCATATATCGCCAATCTTCCTGCGGCCTGCCTGTTTCCATCGCAATACCCTGATATAGAGGTGCGTCAGCAAAGAAAGGATCACAGGCAAAAGCAACAGATACCAGCTATTCTCAAATCGAATCAAATGGGGTTGAATTTAGAGACTCAACTGATTGATACAAATCATGGGCCAACGATTTCGGATCCTGATGATTTAACGGATTGTGGTATTTTGTATGAGCATCTTCATGGATCATCATCCTATGACAAACGGATATCGCGCCCACATGCAGCCTGAATATTTGCATCACTTTTCAACCAGACGCATGTGAAATGAACCCTGAATGCTATATGCTACGCTACATCTTACCCTTGAAAAAACCCAGATATGTCAGGATATCCTTGAGGATCTTCTCCCTCGCAGCAGGCAGTGCAGCATCAGACCCCTTCATCTCAATATGCAGGACAAACGGATAAACATGCCGGTTCTCTTCTATCCAGCCAACCATCCATCCCATCGGGTTGCCATTGGCAGAAGTAGACATCCCGGTCTTATAAGCGAGTTGATACTGTGAATTGTTCTCCTGGATCATCATCTTTTTCACCGCCTCCTGAATGCTGGCGCGGAATGGAAGCTGCCTGAAATAAAGGCGCTTCACAAGGCCCAGCTGCTCATCCGGGGAAATCAAAAGCGTCGTATCCAGCCAAAAGGAATCCACATTTCGACCAATCCGCATGTTTCCATACTTCAGCGTATCGATCCAGTACTTCATCGTATCAAGGCCAATCTGGTTCGCGAGTGTACGAAAATGTGGTACTGCAGATAACCGAAACGCATGGAAAAGGGAAAGATCCTGATTCCATTCGGCACGATCCCTGACAACGCCATCCCAGGGAATGATGGTGCTATCACTGGTGAGCCTGCCTGTCTGGAGCCCGACCATGGCATTGACAATCTTGAAAGTAGAGGCAGGACTATAACGAGCCTTGAATTTATCAAGATCATGGATGGTAAAACTCCCCCTACTGTTATCGAACATCCCGAAAGTACCTGTGGCACCCGCGGCAACGAAGAATTTCTCCATATCATCGTCGACATCGACATTGTTCACCGTGCAACCGAAAAAAAGAAAAGTTGCGGATATCCAGACTGATAACGTACTGATTTGCTTCATAGTTCCATTTTATTACCCGAACGGGAGACAGAGAACAATAAGGCTTGGCAGAGGTTCACACTGCCTGCACCTTATTTTATCACACCCATCCTCCGGCCAACTTTTGTGAAAGCAGAGATGGCCTTGTCAAGCATCTGTTTGTCATGGGCTGCACTGAGCTGTACCCTGATCCTTGCCTTGCCTTTTGGCACGACAGGGAAGAAAAATCCAACCACATAGATGCCCTCCTCCAGCAGTTGTGCTGCCATTTCCTGGGCCACGGTCGCTTCGTACAACATGATGGGCACGATGGGGTGGTCTCCTGATTTGATATCGAAACCCACACGCGTCATTTCCTCCCGGAAATAACGGGTATTCCATTCGAGTTTATCACGCAGTTCGGTGGTTTCGCTGAGCATATCGAGTACGGCGATGGATGCACCGACGATGCTTGGAGCAAGTGTATTGGAAAATAGATAAGGCCGGCTGCGCTGCCTGAGCATTTCAATGACCTCTTTCCGGCCGCTGGTAAAGCCTCCGGAAGCTCCTCCAAGGGCTTTCCCAAGTGTGCCCGTGATGATGTCTATGCGCCCCATCACCCCTCGGTATTCATGCGTTCCTCT
>JBIKIB010000124.1:0-9307 GCA_044361845.1 Chitinophagaceae bacterium
TCATAGGGCGTGACGAAGAGATCCGGCGTACACTGCATATCCTCACCCGACGTTCCAAGAACAACCCGATCCTTGTGGGAGAACCGGGCGTGGGTAAGACGGCGATAGCCGAAGGATTGGCCATGAGGATCATCAACGGCGACGTGCCGGAAAACCTGAAGTCGAAGATCATTTACGCCCTCGATATGGGGCAGCTCATCGCTGGTGCAAAATATAAGGGTGAATTTGAAGAAAGACTGAAAGGTGTCGTTAAAGAAGTCACCACCAGCGATGGAGAGATCATCCTCTTCATCGATGAGATCCACACCCTTGTCGGTGCAGGCGGGGGAGAAGGCGCCATGGACGCGGCCAATATCCTCAAGCCGGCCCTGGCCCGTGGCGAACTCCGTGCCATTGGTGCCACCACCCTCAGTGAATATCAGAAATTTTTCGAGAAGGATAAGGCCCTGGAGCGCCGATTCCAGAAGGTGATGATCAATGAGCCTTCACCCGAGGATGCCATCTCCATCCTTCGCGGCCTGAAGGATAGATATGAGACGCATCACCATGTCCGCATCAAGGATGAAGCCATCATCGCAGCGGTGGAACTCTCCTCCCGGTATATCACCGACCGTTTCCTTCCCGATAAAGCGATCGATCTCATCGATGAAAGCGCTGCAAAGCTGCGCCTCGAAATGAACTCCATGCCGGAAGAACTCGATAAGCTCGATCGCCAGATCCGCCAGCTCGAGATCGAACGCGAGGCCATCAAAAGGGAAAATGACGAGTCGAAACTGAAAGAACTCAACACGGATATCGCAAACCTCGCCGTCGAACGCGACACCCTCAAAGCCAAGTGGCAGCAAGAAAAAGATATCGTGGAAAAGGTCCAGTCGGCCAAGGCGGATATCGAAAACCTTAAATCCATGGCCGAACGCGCTGAACGCGAAGGAGACTATGGAAAAGTAGCGGAGATACGCTACGGAAAAATAAAGGAACAGGAAGCCATCATCAAAAGCATGACCGAACAACTCGCCGCCACAGGTGAAAAACGGCTGCTCAAAGAAGAAGTCGATGCGGAGGATATCGCCGACAATGTCGCCAAAGCCACCGGTATCCCCGTCGCGAAAATGCTGCAAAGTGACCGCGAAAAACTGCTCCGACTCGAAGATCACCTGCATGAGCGCGTGGTGGGGCAGGAAGAAGCCATCACAGCCGTAGCGGATGCCATCCGCAGAAGCCGGGCAGGTCTTCAAGACCCCAGAAAACCCATAGGCTCATTCATCTTCCTGGGTACCACCGGTGTGGGAAAGACAGAACTCGCCAAAGCACTGGCAGAATACCTCTTCGACGACGAAAGCATGATGACACGGATCGATATGAGCGAATACCAGGAGAAACACACGGTCTCCAGATTGGTGGGCGCTCCTCCGGGTTACGTCGGGTTCGAAGAAGGTGGACAACTAACGGAAGCGGTTAGACGAAAACCATACAGCGTCGTCCTGCTCGATGAGATCGAAAAGGCCCATCCGGATGTGTGGAACATCATGCTGCAGGTACTGGATGATGGTAGACTGACAGATAACAAGGGTCGCACCGTCAATTTCAAGAACACGATCATCATCATGACCAGTAACATCGGCAGCCACCTGATACAGGATGCCTTTGAGAACATCCGTGAAGAAGGACTGGAAGAGGCTGCCGGCAAGGCAAAGGTCGACGTGATGAACCTGCTCCGCCAGACGATAAGGCCTGAATTCCTGAATCGTGTCGATGAGATCATCATGTTCCAGCCACTCATGAAAAAAGAGATCCGGAAGATCATCGGCATACAACTCAACAACCTCCGGAAACTCGTCGGGGATAACGGAGTGGACCTGCGCTTCACTGACTATGCCATTGATTATCTATCGGAGAACGGCTTCGATCCGCAGTTCGGTGCAAGACCGCTGAAACGACTCATCGTCAGGGAAATCGTCAACCAGCTATCTCGAAGGATCCTTGCCGGTGATATTGAAAAGGAACATCCGGTGACCGTGGATGTCTTCGACGGAGTCGTGGTCTTCAGGAATGAAAAGACCGAATTCGTCAAGTGATCAGGCAAAAGTTGCTCATAGCAAATGATTCTTTAACATGTTTTTGGGATGATGTGTTGAAGGCTTTCCCTCCGTTTGACGTCCAATGGATATGTGACCAGGCCATCTGCAATACGGATGGTCTGGTTTTATCACATCGTCTGTCATTCTTTTGAACCATTCGCATGAATAGTGGCAGGGAGTAGAACCCGGTGACGTGGATCTCCCGATATTTTTCTGCGATAAAAAAACACACATGTCGCATAAGAACAAAACAATCGACATCATCCCTCCCAAACACATCTGGGTAGGGGACAGGTCAGCACCCGTGTCTCTCGTTGAATTCGGGGATTATGAAAGTGAGGAGTGCGCGAAACTGCAACCGGTCATTTCAAGGTTGTTGGTCGCTTATGAAGGGAAGTTAAAATTCCAGTTCCGGCATTTCCCACTCACACAGATCCATCAGCGTGCGCACAAAGCTGCAGAGGCCTCTGTTGCCGCAGCCCAGCATGGTAAATTCTGGGAGATGCATGACCTTCTATTTCAACATCGCAGGAATCTTGGAAGCATCAGCCTGAGGGGATATGCCGTGGAAGTGGGCGTGAAAGACAAGAACTTCATCGCAAACCTCACCGATTCGGTCTTTGGATGGACCGTCAGGGAAGACCTTCTTGACGGGCTTGGACGCGGGGTGCGGGAAGTGCCGGCGATCTTCATCAATGGGGAGCGGTTCACAGGAGTGTTCAACTTCTCCCAGCTCAGCAAAGCCGTCGATGATGCATTGGGAAGAATCAAGAAACAACAGGCAGCATAGTGCCCTCGATCTTCAATGAAAAATGCAGCGTCGTGAACCGGCGCTGCATTGATATTTTATGTTGTGTACATGAAGGTCATCATCTTCTGAAGGGCTTCCTGCGGCCACCACCGCCGCCATTCCCGCCGCTATTGCCACCTCCACCGGATGATCTTCTCTCCCTTGGTTGGTAGCTCGGTACGGGCCCGAGTTCATCGGGTACTTTTGACTTTGGTACTTCGCGCCCGATCAATTTCTCGATCTGGGCCATCTTATTTTGTTCTTTTTCCGTTACAAATGTGTATGCCGTTCCATCAGTCTCCGCCCTTGCGGTACGGCCTATCCGGTGGACATAATCTTCCCCGTCATGCGGAACGTCATAGTTGATAACCAGCTCGATCTGGTCGATATCTATGCCCCGGCTGAGGATGTCGGTGGCCACAAGTATCGGCAGGTGTTTGCTGGAGAATTGCCGGAGAACTTCTTCCCGCTGCGATTGTTCCAGGTCGGAGTGGATCTCTTCGGCATTGAAGCCCGCCCGTTTCAGTTCTCGCGTGAGTTGTTTCACGCTGAGCTTCTTCGAACAGAAGATGAGGATTGATTTGAATGTACTGCGCTTCAGAAGCAGTTTCACGAGAGGGTTCTTCTGAGGTTCATAGATGATGAACGCCTCCTGTTTGATGCGTTCCGGTGGCCTTGAAATGGCAATGTTCACCTCTGCAGGATTCTTTAGGATCTTCTGGGCGAGGGTGCGGATCTTCGATGGCATCGTAGCGGAAAATAGCAGCGTTTGCCTGTTCTCCGGAATGCTGGAAATGATCCGCATGATATCGTCATGGAAGCCCATGTCAAGCATTCGGTCCGCTTCATCAAGGATCAGATATGAGAGCTCCTTCAGCTTGACATAGCCCATATTGATATGGGATATCAGTTTGCCGGGGGTGCTGACGACGATATCAGCTCCTTTTGAAAGGGCTGACTTCTCCTGTACGAAAGAACTACCATCCCCTCCGCCATAAACCGCGATCGAACTGACATCGGTGAAATACGTCAGACCATCGAGTTGCCCACTGATCTGTACCGCGAGCTCTCTCGTCGGCACGATGATGAGTGCGTTGATGTGGTGGTCCGACGAAGAACCGGTGATGAGTTTCTGGAGGATGGGTAACAGAAAAGCCCCGGTCTTACCCGTGCCTGTCTGCGCGGATGCAATGATGTCGCGGCCTTCAAGGATCATGGGGATGACCTGCTCCTGGATCGGAGTGGCATCCTCCCATCCGCTGGACAGGATGCCTTCCTGTAAACTTTCGTGGAAATTGAAATCGATGAACTTCAAAAGAATTTCTGATTGAATGTATGTAAAGATAGGTCAATTTCCGCGTTCTTCCTTGCGTATCTGCCTGCTCAGGACAAATGTGCCGAAAGGAACCAATGAGGAGATGAAGGCCATCAACACCTTCAGGAATGACCATCCCGACCTTCGCCATACATCCGCAAGCGTGATCATGAATGCCACAAAAAGGATCCCGTGGATTCCACCCGCCAGACTCACTGCCCGGGGCATTCCGGCCAAGTACTTCAAGGGCATGGCTACTCCGAGCAAGAGAAGGTAGGATACGCCTTCGATATCTCCGACAACGCGCAATCTGGACAAGGGAGTTTTCATGTCTGTAAAATTAAAGGGGGATTTCCGAATATCAACGCTTGGTGTATCGCATGAATATCCCACAGGTGATTTCATTTGAGCTGAAAGGCGCACTCGAACATCTTGCGAACAGCAGGATGACGTAACAAAAAATCATTTGAAAAGCGCACGGAAACTGCCGTCAAAGACCGCGATCCCTATCTGTGAAAATGAAGTCTTTAGGTACCCGCCGTATTCTTTTTCCCTGGCTTCTGCAGAGGCTTTTCTAGAGAAATCATCTGTCGCTCCAAGGCCAGTTCCGGCACCCTCATACCACATAACGTACCGGTCACCGAACTTCCTGACGGTCGGGAACCACAATGCACCTTCATCCCAGCTGCCGGCCTCACCTCTGGTGAATATGGGGTTATGTGCGTACCGCTCCCAGTGGATCAGATCCTTGCTCCTGGCAAGTCCGATGCTCTCAGGATAATCCATGTACCGCCTGCATGCGGCATAGGTCATGTAGTAATGCTCGCCTTCCCTGAAGATGCGGACGGTCGCAACGCTGAATGCATCGAAGGCTCCCGCTTTTCGAGACGGTTCGAAGACTTTTCGCTCCTGTGCGGTGTCGAAATCGATGCCGTTGCTGCTTGTTGCCGCATACACTTCCCAGTAGCCGTCCGGATGAAGCCGTTGGTAGAATATGTGGGTCAGCCCGTTGTGCACGACGACTTCCGGTGCGATGGCCTTGCGGATGATGGGATTCGCCTGGGATTTGTGGAAGGTCTTCCCGTCACCGCTGACGGAGAGGTTGATCGAATGATCCGGATCCCTGTGAATCGCTTTTCCCGTGTAATAGACGTACAAGGAGTCCACCCTCACGACGACTGCCGGATCGAGGACATGGTTGTTGTCCGGCGCGTTTGCCTCCTTCGATACCGGGATGATCAGATTCCTGTGATGGGTTTTCCAATGGACGCCATCTGCACCGCGCAGTGAGGTCGTCCACATCCCTATCTGGTCCTTACCGCCCTCATCCTGCCCTCGGAAGATGAAGTACAGTTTCCCTTTGAATGCAGCCACGGCAGGGTTCGCCACAAGGACACTGTGAAATGTATTGCCCGTACGGGGCACGAATGGCTCATCCGACAACCTCCTGAATCGGATCCTCTGAGAAAGGTCGGTCGCACCATCCTGCGCCATTGATGGATCATTGGCGCCAACGAGAAAAATCAGGCAGCTGAGTCGAAGGATGAAAAGGAGGCGGTGTTTGAAATGGGTATTTCTCATTTGAGGGTTTTATGACATGAGGAGGAAATGCGGGAATGCACTGCGGATGACTGCACGCAGAAAAACCTGTGCCACCGGAACGGACCAGCGGTGGATCATTGGGGGTGGCCGCTATGGCAATGGGGCGGACTTTTTACAAACATACTTGTGGTTGGGATCACGCATGAACACGCATGTTTGCATTCGTTTTCACCCGCATGCTTCTCCAAGGCCCTTCCCGCCCCCCAGACGTCAGATCCTTCCGGGATATGCTTTCAATGCCGCTTCCAGGCAGTCCATCGCATGTCCGATCGCTTCGAGGTTGAGGACATAGGCAAGCCTCACTTCGTGCTTTCCCAGTCCGGGTGTTCCGTAGAATCCGGTCGCCGGGGCAAGCATCACCGTCTGTCCTTCGAATGAGAACGACTCGAGCAACCACTGACAAAAAACATCACTGTCATCGATCGGAAGCCTTGCGATCGCATAGAAAGCCCCGCCCGGATTGGGACAGAAAACATCCGGCATCGCATTGAGTCGTTGCACTAAAAGATCACGCCTTGCCAGATATTCAGCCTTGGGTTCATCGAAATAATCAGCGGGTAGATCCACTGCCGCTTCACCCATGATCTGTGCAAGTCCGGGTGGACTGAGCCGTGCCTGCGCGAATTTCATTGCGGTATCATACAGCGCCTTGTTCTTTGTGACGAGTGCACCGATGCGGGCACCGCATGCCGAGTAGCGCTTGGATATGGTGTCCATCAATACCACGTGTTGCTCCATGCCTTCCAGCTGCATGGCACTCAGGTGTGTCCCGCCATAGCAGAACTCACGGTAAGCCTCATCCGAAAACAGGTACAGGTCGTGGCGCAGGCAGATGGTACGCAGATGCTCCATCTCGGCGGAACTGTACAGGTATCCGGTCGGGTTGTTCGGGTTGCAGATGACGATCCCTTTTGTACGCGGGGTGATGACCTGCTCGAACTCCTCGATCGGAGGGAGTGCGAATCCCGTCTCGATACTGGATGTTATCGGTACCACCTTGATGCCTGCCATCACGGCGAACCCGTTGTAGTTTGCATAGAATGGTTCAGGGATGATGACCTCATCGCCCGGATTGAGACAGCTCATGAACGCGAAGATGATCGCCTCACTGCCACCTGTCGTGATCATGATCTGGCCCGGGTCGACATCGATCCCGACTGTCCTGTAATATTGCTTGAGCTTCACGCGATAACTCTCGTTACCGGCACTATGGCTGTATTCAAGCACCTTGATATCAGCATGCCTGATGGCATCGAACATGGCCGGCGGAGTCTCTATATCCGGCTGGCCAATGTTGAGATGATACACTTTTATACCTTTCTTTTTAGCAGCTTCTGCGAAAGGTACGAGCTTCCGGATGGGGGATGAGGGCATCTGAAGGCCGCGCTGGGATATCTGTGGCATAAGACAAAAGTAGCCTGATTGGTCTATCTCTCCAAGTCGTTCTGCCACCTTCCAGAATGCATGACGATCGTCATGTGGCAGATCATTGGCAGAAAAAGACATAACAGGCAATTTCGCATCATGATGCCAAAGGCCGCACACAAATACCTGTTACGATGCGCATTGGGAGTGACGATGCTGCTGATCAACACTGATGCACCCTGCGCACAGGACCTGAAAGCGGATACTGTACTCTCCCAGACCGGAAAAAAGAAAAAAAACAATCATGGGGAAAAGCGACAAGTGACGCTCGAAAAGGATAAATGGCTGTTCAGCAGCGATGAACCGCTGCAGCTGTTTGTGGAAACGGATATGCGAAGGCTTGTGCGCAAAGCCGACAAGGGCGAACTGCAAGCCGCCACCATTCGCCTTGTCCTGCCGGATAGCTCGGTCATCAGCGAGGATATCGAACTGAGGGCAAGGGGGGAATACCGAAGGGAGAATTGTCAAATGCCTTCTGTCATGCTCGACTTTCAAACGCATTATGATTCATCCTCTGCATTCAAAGGGAAACTTAAGATCGTCACATCCTGCAGAGAAGGACATGCATACGATATGCTCGTCCTCAAAGAATATCTGGCCTATCGGATGTTCAGCCTGCTCTCAGAAAAAAGCTTCAAGGTGAGGTTGCTGACGATACGCTTCACCGACAGCGAAGGGAACCGCCGCCCCCTCGTACAACCCGGTTTCATCATTGAAGATGTCGATGACATGGCGAAACGAAACAATTGCCGGGAGACCGATATCAAAGTGTCGCATGCCGAAATGACCAATAGATATCAAATGACACTGATTGCTCTTTTCCAGTATATGATCGGCAATACCGACTGGTCGGTTTCCGTGAAGCATAATATCAAGCTGATCACCCCTAAGAAAGATTCGATGTCTTATCCGATTGCCGTTCCCTATGATTTTGATTATTGCGGATTTGTCAACGCATCCTATGCTGTTCCTGAAGAAAGCCTCGGCATCCCTTCCGTCACAGTGCGGGTTTACCGGGGATATCCGCGCAGCCAAACGGAACTGGATGCCGTGATCGGGTTGTTCAATCTACATGAACAATTCATTCGGGCGATGATCAAGGACATGAAAGAGTTGGACAGCCGTACCCGTAAGGAGGCATGGGATTATATCAGGGAGTTTTACAGGATCATCAACGACCCGCGACAGGTAAGGGATGTTTTCATCCGGAATGCCCGAATGTAAAAGACCCCGTGTCGGAGACAGGGGGTCTTTTATATCGATCCGGAAATATGCGGGTCATGCATGATGGCATGATAAAATCGACTGGATCAGTTCGGTACAACTTCTCCGGTGATCTTGATCTCAAGTGGGTAGTCGATCCCTTTAACTTTTACGAAAATGCCTTTCTCGAATGCGCCCGCAGCAGCTGCATTATAGCCCGCCTTGATCTTATCGGTCTTGCCGGTCATGACAGGCTGTTGAGGCCAGGCAGGAGTGGTGCAACCGCAGGATGCCGTCGCATTCTCGATGATCACGGGGCTTTCACTGATATTGGTGAAAGAGAAATCATGGGTCACGGGAACGCCTTGTTTGATCTTGCCGAAGTTGAATTTCATCTCGCTGAACTTGATGACATCTTCGACTTTTTTCACATTGCTTTGCGCATTGAGGGAAAGTCCGATCCCGAGAACTGCGATGAACAGAAAGATTTGTTTCATAGCTTTCAATGGTTTGTTTTAAAGATGTAGTGTCATTTATGGTGGATTTTTCATGGAAACCAACCTACCCCATAGCACCCTCCAAAGGGCGTGCCAAAGATATGAATAGGATTCATTTCAACTCAAAGCTACAGATTGTTCCATTGATTATAAAGTGATCTTTCACTTGCCGGGAAATTTTAACAACACATTCCGCGAGGAAATCCGCATCGTTTTAGGGTTTATACACGGCAATGAATCCATTCAGGATCCGGTCTCTATGAAAATATATCCGGGTATGTTTGAATCCTAAATTTCAGGTAGATTTGTAATATGGACACTTCTCTCACCCACGAATCCCTGGAGCAGGAAGATCTATCCTACGAAGCTTTCCGCGAAGAGGTACTCAACGATTATA
>JBIKIB010000476.1:0-2743 GCA_044361845.1 Chitinophagaceae bacterium
TATGAGCGACATAAAAGCCAAATACCCCGCACTGGAGCTCACCATTGAATTAATCGATATGCCAGCGCCAGTCACCCGTTCTGTTTGGGTACGCACCGGCACAAGCCTCCGCGAACTGCATCACATCATACAAGCGGTCATGCCCTGGGACACGAGTCATCTATACTATTTTTCCAAATCGTTGAAAGGTACAGATATTCAGCTTTCTGACTCTTCGCTTTGGGATGAGGATATGTCAAAGTCGAATGACGACCTGGTGCATCATGTAGAAGATTACTTGGTGATGATCGGTCAGAAATTGAAGTACGTGTATGACTTGGGGGATCAATGGGAACATGAGATCGTGCTGACGGGCATCAATACCGACCCCTTCCAAATGCCCTATCTGCCCATGGTAAGCAAGGGAGCCGGTGTATGCCCGCCAGAGGGTTGTGGTGGACCTTCAGGATATCTCGATCTACTGGCTACGTTGAAGAACAAACGAACTGCAACATACAAGTCTACCAAGGCCTGGCTCAACAGCTATGGATGGTCCGATACTCCCTTCGATCTTTACGAATGTCAGCAGAACCTGGCTTTCATGAAGAGCGATATGCTTGATCAATACGACATTTGAATAATCAATCATTTGAGTCAATGACACCTGATCTCACGGGGATGATGATCATCTTTTGTCGTACCATCCTGAAGTTCAACAAACTGACCGATCCCGCTGCTATTTCAGTCAAAGGATGATATGCTGACCACATGTCGATCATGTGCGCGATATGCATGTCGTATAGCATTGAGGATCGATCTATTCCTTCTTTTATTTATTTGGTTTACATGATTGACAGAATCCCTGTGCATCCTTATGTCTCAGTCTTCCATTCATGCCCATATGTATTACTTTTATTATATTCCGGCAATAAAAAAAATACACATACGTTTTTTCCCTAAATTCTGCAGCCCGTGATCCGGTGAAATACTATCCGACAGCATCACACTGTTGTTTCAGGAATTGATGCAGATCGGATCTGCATTTCGATCCATATTTTCAATTCGAACATAACATGATCATCAGACCCTTGCCACCGATCCTGGAGGATGGAAAGATCGAAATGCGGGCATTGCTGGAAACCGCCGCAGGAGATGTCCGTACACTCTGGTACAAGTTCCCGGAAACCCTCAGGGATAGATGCACAGAAAGCGCTGATCCATTCATGACCGCAGCGATCTTTCATATCATGCGCATGGGGGAGCCTGTCGTAGTGGAAGGTACGGTTTCTCCATCCCTGCTCAGGAATCTGGACCGTTACATGGCAGCCTGGCATCATTGGAAGCCTGATCAGCACAAAAGGGTGGAGATCCGGGCAACAATAGAGCGCGAATCTCCCGCACCCAAAACGGATGAAGTGATCATGGGATTTTCAGGTGGTATAGATTCTTCATTCACGGCATGGAAGCATGCAAACAAGATGGCTGGCCGTCAACAAGTGCCACTGTCGGCGGGTGTATTCGTGCTGGGGTTTGATATCCCGCTTCGATTGGAGCAAGCCGACTATAAAAGGGCCTTCGAACGGGCCCGCATCATGACGGATAGCATCGGCATCGAGTTGATCTCTGTCTCCACAAATTTCAGGGAGCTGGATGACTGGTGGGAACATGCTTTTCCTTCCGGTCTCACCTCTATCCTTAAAATTTTCCAGGGTTATTATGGCGGTGGGATGCTCGCCAGCGACAGTTATCAATATCATTTCAATAGTAAAGACATCAGCTTTGGCAGTAACCCGTTCGTTGATGGCTGGCTGGGCAGCGGATCATTCCCCATCCATCATGATGGAGCGGAGGCCAGTCGCATTGAAAAAATAGAAGCTTTACATTCCTGGCCGGAAGCAATGCAGCATATTCGTTTGTGCTGGCAGGGGGAGCAGATGGACCGGAACTGTTGCCGTTGTCAGAAATGCATCGGGAGCATGCTCTATTTTCGTGTCGCCGGCCTGCCGACACCTGATTGCTTTCCCATACCACTGGAGGATGAGGATATCAGGTCGATCTCATATTTCGATGAGCCCAGCCGTGCTTCGTCCAAAAGGATCATCAAAATGGCAAGAGACAGGGGTGTCCATGATTCATGGGTGGATGCCCTGGAAGATTCACTGAAGCTGCCTCCGCAGGAAATGAACACCCCTCCAAAATTGAAGTCGGTCATGGACCATATCCGCGGTTGGTTCAACTGACGATTTTTTGTCCATCTGCTGTTTTAATCCCGGATATCATCGGTTGAGCTTCACCGATATGACATAATCGGAACAATTCTGCCTTATCATTCAAGATTTAGGCCAGGACATCTTCATATTAGTATTATTCCTGATCGGAAGAGCAATATCAAAAAAATACATACGTTTTAGTTCAAAGATTCCGCGGTTCGTGATCCGGAGAAATAATATTCGACTCATGTACACCTGTTGTTCCAGGATTTGATGCAGACTCTTTAATGATTCCGATTCATATTTTCAACCCGAGCATGATATGATCATCAGACCCTTGCCGCCGATCATAGAAGATGGAAAGATCGAAATGCGTGCATTGCTGGAAAGCGCCGCAGGAGATGTCCGTACACTCTGGTACAAGTTCCCGGAAACCCTCAGGGATAGATGCACAGAAAGTGCTGACCCATTCATTACCGCAGCGATCTTTCATATCATGCGCATGGGGGAGCCTGTCGAAGTGGCAGGGACGGTTTCTCCATCCCTGCTCAGGA
>JBIKIB010000477.1:0-2738 GCA_044361845.1 Chitinophagaceae bacterium
TAACCAAGTTGGTGATGTTGTCGTGCCAGCATTATAATAATATCCTGGTGTCACATCTGAAGTTGTAGCCGTATTGTAAACCAATAAACTTGTAGCAGGACTTGCAATAGTGGTTACATCTGAACTTGATGTTAAAGTAATTTGAGGAATAAGCAACCCTTTACTTGTAGAACGCACCTCTAATTTTGCTGATGCATCTGGATTACTTGTTCCAATGCCTACTTGGGCGTATGTTGTTATTGTAAAGAATAATGCGATAACAGAAAAAAAAAGTTTCATGATGTTCAAGTTTTTAAAAAAATTTAGTTTAAATGATAATAAAACGATACGTTTAATATACTAAGTTCTGATTATTTTGCTCACAATATTTTTTCAAGGAATGAATTTAGGATTTATTTCAGAGCATGATAAGTACCTCCTTGTAACTCCCCTATACCACTTTTGCAACACCTATACCCCCCTGGGTAAAGATTTAAACATTTGTGAGCGCCCGAGCAATACCATATTGTTTACCTAAAATATCCATCTGAACTTCGCGCCAAACGCTCTATCATGACTAAGCGGCAGCGCAACCGGAATAAAATGGTTGCCCACATCGAACGCTGGCGGTCCAGCGGACTTTCCCAACGTGACTATTGTCGGAAGGCGCGGATCAACCATAGCGGTTTCTACTACGGGTTAAAACGGTTCAAGGAACAATTCGATTGCGAGCAGGGACCTTCTTGCTTCATTCCTGTTTCTGTATAAGTACCCGAAGAAACAATGGTTGATCGCATCATCGTGACGAGCCCCAATGTCATGGAGATTCTTTTTCCTTGCACCCAGCACTCCATCGCCCTGATTCGACAATTGGTAATGGGTTGAGCATGCTGCACCTCGATGATCGTCCGCTGTATCGTCAAGCGCGCATCTTCGAAAGACAGGGTGTGGACCTGTCCGAAAGCACACTGGGAGATCTGTTCACGCAAGTGGCCAAGCAGCTCACACAGGTATATGAAGCGCATCGTCAGGAGATGATGGCTAGTGGCTATCTGAATGTAGATGAACGGCGAAGCCCTCATCGCTTCCATTGAAAAATAATATTGACAGCGATAGACGACGATTCAAGTGTTCGACAGCGACAAGAAAGGGGCTACGAAGCAAGGTTGTTACTGGGTCTACTATGATCCGCTCCAGAAGTCGGTGCTGTTCGATTATGATCGACGACACGCACTTGACGCGGCACAGAAAGTACTTTCGGATTATCAAGGCTATCTCCAAACGGACGGAGCAAAAGTGTATAACAGCTATGCCAAAGTGCCCGGCATCACGATGGTGGGTTGCATGGCTCATGCCCGTCGGAAATTTTTCGATGCGAAAGCCGCTGACAAGACATTGGCGGAGCACGCATTGACCCTGTTCGGTGCAGTGTATGCAGTGGAAAAACATATCCGGGAAGAAGGCCTCACAGGTGAAGATAAACTGGCGTTCCGGCAAAAGCATGCGGTGCCCGCACTCGCTGCACTGCACGCATGGATAATGCATCAATACGAAGGAGGACTGCGCCCGTCTTGACCGATCTGTGTCGCGATCGAATATGCGCTCAGACGATGGGACAAGCTCACCATATACGCGACTACGTAAGCGTCCGAGCAATACCATATTGTCCACCCAAAATCTCCATCTGAATTTTGCGCCAAACGCTTTATCATGACCAAGCGGCAGCGCAACCGGAATAAAATGTTTGCCCACATCGAGCGCTGGCAGTCCAGCGGCATGACA
Source organism: Chitinophagaceae bacterium (assembly GCA_044361845.1). Lineage (GTDB taxonomy): Bacteria > Bacteroidota > Bacteroidia > Chitinophagales > Chitinophagaceae > Pollutibacter. The sequence goes on from JBIKIB010000477.1 coordinate 1,762, forward strand.
CAAAGAACGTAAGCGCCCGAACAATACCATATTGGTGAGCGATTTACTTTTAACTCATTTTTTTATGCATGATTCACAACATCCACTATCCAATCGCAAGCTTCCGCCCCTCTTGCAGCAGCATCGCAGGCGGGGGAACTTCCATCCGCCAGGTGATGCTCATGGGTTTGCTGCCTTCGTGGGAGACGTATTGGAGCAGTCCGCAGCAGACAAATCCCATCGTAAGTTCATCTTCATCTCGATTGGCTTCACGAACAAATAACAATATTTTTTTTCCAGAAGCTGCATGATGAATATAGGATTGGCCCTTGGGACTTTCCGGCGATGTTGCATTTTGACTCTGCCAATGAAAGAGTTCTGTATTGATGAAGTAGTCGTTGTACATTGTTGAAGGATTGAACTCCATACCGGATTTGTCTAGGGTTACAAAATAAGCCTCTGTATTCAGAACACCCTCCCTGCTAGGAAATCTCCTGGACAAATTAGACATTCCCAACCCAACAATGACCTGACTGCGTGTATATCTGCCATGTAATCTAAGTGCCGTGGGGAAAGATAAACTCGTATTCTGTTCGATTGCTTCATGATCCCTTATTCTGAGATTTAGAAATTCCGAAACCTCTTTTTTTACAGAAGAATCATGAATAAGACTGTCCATTTTTTGGGCCAAAGCGGCATGATTGGCTGATCCGGTTGGAGCTTCAAAAAGATCATAATAACACATCAGACACCAATGTCTTGCAGACTCATCGTCACGATGCGAAAAACCATTTACTAAAGCTTCACGAAGAAATGAAAAATAGGATGAGCTATCGGTTGCCAACCATACACTTGCCATTGCACGTGCCAATCTTTGTTTGACATCATCTTGATTGACAGGGTTGCCTTCCGCCTCCTCCAACAGTTCAAACCACATCAATCCATGACCGTAAATCCTGTGCAATGGTATTTCCATGATCTCTGAAAACCTTGCGAGC
>JBIKIB010000125.1:0-9254 GCA_044361845.1 Chitinophagaceae bacterium
GGGATCATTACAAACAGGCATGACATGTTGCCGATACCCTGCAGATAATATTACAGAGAGGAACAGTCAACGATTCTTATTTGAACCCAATGCATATGCTACGGTAAGACTGACTTGTTTCACCAGAGCCTCAAAACTTTCGAAAGCATTATTACAAAAAACGATGATGGTCTGTCTGGTATCTATACAACGGATGATCTGGGTCCTGTAGCCTGGGTTATCGCCATTATGCCCGACGATCCTTCCCAAAATTTTATCAACAGAAAGATCCCATCCAAAGCCATATGGAGAGAGTCTTCCATCGTTGAGTCGCATGGGTTGAAATGCCTGTGCGAGGATGGTATCGGAGACCAGTGCCGAAGCATACAAGGCCTGATCCCACTTGAGCAGGTCTCTCGCGGTGGAGCTTATCCTACCAGGGCCTTCACGTTTTCCGAGCCATACGGTATAATTACTTTGTGGGAATGAATCCGCATGCTGGTAATTACCTCTTTGGATTTGATAGATATGTCCCAACGCAAGATTACCAAGCCCCCTCTTTTCCTCCTGTGTTCTGATATCGGTATCTTTCATACCCAAAGGGATGAAAATGTTATCCCGGCACTGTTGCGTAAAATCCTTGCCAGCAGCTTTCTCAGCTATGCTTGCCAAAAGGACATACCCCGTATTGGAATACTCATATTTTTCGCCCGGTGGGAAATGAGTCAAAGGGGCATATTTGTTGAGATAATGAATGATATCGTCATTTCCTGCGACTTTTGATTTATCCCAGTGGGTATCCATGAGAGATTGGTAATCCGGCAGGCCGGAAGTATGGGTCAGCAGATGTCTGATGGTGATATCTTGATATGGGATCCTAATGTATTGAGAAACGGGATCATCAAAGTCCAGCCTACCTTTTTCTTTCAGTTGCATGATGATCATGGCGGTGAACTGTTTCGACACTGAAGCCAGCTCGAAAATGTCAGTTGCCAGCAGGGGTTCCCTTGAGCTGAAGTCGCGGTAACCTGTTGCTTTCTCGAACCAGACCTTACCCGAATCTGCAAGTAAAACAACACCACTGAAGATTTTTTTAGCAGAACTGTCTGCCGCCAGGCCATCCGTTTGATGGGAGGTTTGTGCATTTGCCGATGGCATGCAGCAAAAGGCGATCATGAATAAAATTATGATCCGGTTATGCATGTTTCCAGTAAAATTGAGATCGTCATTAAGGTCTATGGTACAAGTTAATATTTTGAGGGGTAAGCGGATCATTTCACTAAAAAAATGAAGGGGCGCATTTCGGCGCCCCGGTTCATGGGTTCTCAACGGGTATTTTCATAGATCATCATGATGGACTCATGGTATTGGATAAGTTTTGCGTAACCAGGGGATTAACCCTGGAAATCAAAATCGTACGCATTGGTGTGTTTATTAGGTAGAACAGCTGATGCAGGTGGACACCTATTTATGTCAATGCGGAAATGACAGATGGCCTGATTACTCTTCTGACATAGGCACCGGGTGTTACTCCCGTTTCTCTTTTAAATGAATTGATGAAAGCAGTTTTACTGGCAAACCCGGCCTGCAAGGATAACTCGTACAGATTGATACCTGGTTTCCAGTTTTTCATGAGCATCTTCAAGAAGCAATCCACCCGATGGAAATTGATCCAATTGGTGAAACTGCTGCCATAACATTGATTGACGGCACGGGAAATAAGGTAGCCGGGAATGGAAGTTTCCAAGGAAAAATCCTGTAGGGTATATCGTGAATTGCGGTAAGGTTCAGATTGTTTCAGGTATGTCTGCAATTGATTGAAAGTAAGGGCCAGCATCTTCTCCTCATCCGATTTTTTGGGTATGAACGATTCTGGAATATCAACGTGGCCAAAGGATGGCCTTGGATACCTCAAGGAGCCTGACCTATCTGGGGAATTCACTACACTACTTGAAGCTGTAAAAACAGCAGGTATCAACCCATGAACAGAAAATCCGGGATGCAACGTAAAAAGCTGATGCATAAACTCGGGAATCAGCTCCAGGGAACTTTTCAAGGATTTTGTAATACCGAAAAAAGGTGTGATCAACATGTGTCGAAGTTATCCCTATATATGACTATAAAGATTTTTAAGACTGTCACATCAATGTCTCATCCGCTACTACAATTGTCAACTTTTAAAAGACAAAGTAAAGAAGTACTAAATTAAAAAGAGTCTTCCCGGTACAAAAGAAACATATATATAAATTAAATTATTTGATACGTTGATTGAGTTAGAGTTTTGAGAGAAATTCAAAAAGACTGGTATTGATTTTTGTCAACCCCAGTTTTTTTCTAAGTCGAATACGGCCAAGTTCCACAGCCCTATTTGATTGCCCGGTGATGATAGCAATCTCCTTCGTACTCATATCCAATAGCAGAAAATAACACAACCGACGTTCGCTCGAAGAAAGTCCGGGAGACAGATCATTCATTTTTTTGTTGAAATCGAGGTGAACCTGCAGAAAACGCAGTTCAAATTCATCCCATTGGTGTGCCGCACCTAATTTTTTCATTGCAAGGATGATCTTATCCCGTTCATCTGCATCCACAGGAATGTCTACAGCCATGCGTTCCCGGGTTTTACGGAAGGTTTCTGAGATGAGTTCTTTTCGATGAATTTGATGGAGTCCGGCAGTGATCGGTAGCATGCTAACCATATCTGTTCCCTGTTGGATTTGTTGCTTTTTCAAATCCATTTCCCGGGTTTGCGCTTGCAATTGCATGCGTAGTCGTTCCGCACGAACATATTTTCTTTTAGTTCGCAGATAAAGAAAGGGGATTATGGCCATGATGCACAACGAGGCAATAAGGAGCCAGGGCACTATATGAACCTCAATATGTAACAACCAGTATGGCATTATATTGGTCAAATCCTTGAATGATAGAGGGTTATATTACGTTTTTTATCGAAAAGGACATTCCTACATCTTAAGGCACCCATAAAGAGAAATCCGTTGCTGCTGAAATATTTTAAAATTGAAATTTATCACATTTTTCAGGGATGTACCCTTTCTATCTTTACCCGATATTTGACATTATTTGGAATATTTCAGGACATCTGCAACGACAGCGGAAAAGAATTTGTCATTGTAAAAAAGTTTACATGCGTCATACCCTCAACCTATCGATCATCCTCTTTGCAATGAGCATGTTCTTGAATGCCTGCTTTAAAGACAGGTTCACAGAGCATTATAGTTTCTACCGGCCGGTCTATATGACAAAAGGGGAGGTACGGGCTTCTGCCAGGAGTTCTGCCCCTTTAGCCGTTTCGCATCCGGGTAAATTATTCATCAAAGGCAACCATATTTTCCTCAATGAGGTCGACAAGGGTATCCATATCATTGATTTCTCCATCCCCTCTTCACCAAAAAACATTGCATTCATCAAGATCCCGGGTTGTGTGGATATGGCTGTGAGGGGAAATTTCCTTTATGCTGATTGCTACACGGATCTGGTCACGATAGATATCTCCGATCCAACAAAAGCCGTGGTGAAGCAATTCATCGAAGGGGTTTTCCCCCATCGTGCCTATGCATGGGGTTTCAGGGCAGACACATCCCTGATCATCACTGCATGGAAGCGGGTGGATACGGTAGTCCGTTCAAGTGTTTCATGGTCTCCCGGAAGCTTGGGTGGGGTCCTAATGGCTGACAACCGTGGGTTGAGTTCATTTGCATCCGCATCAAGTCCCGGCGTTCAAAACGGCACAGGCGGATCGATGGCCCGTTTCGGTCTGATGGATGACCGCCTCTACACCGTCAGTTGGAATGACCTGAAGGTCTTCAATACCTCAAACCCGTCCCTGCCGACATTCGTGAAGACCTTACAGTTCGACCAAGGGGATATAGAAACGATATTTCCATATAAAGACCGCTTGTTCATAGGTTCACAGTCCGGAATGTTCATCTATGATGCGGCGAACAGGGATAATCCGGTGAAACTCGGGCAGTTCACACACGCGAGGGCATGTGACCCGGTGGTGGCCGACGATACGCATGCCTACGTGACACTCAGAAGCAACAGCCGTTGCACAGGAGTCACCAACCAGCTTGATGTTATCGATATAAATACATTGAGCAAACCGAAACTCCTGAAAACGTACTCCTTGAGGGAACCCGCCGGCTTGTCTAAAGACGGGAATCTTCTGTTCATTTGCGACGGGAAGGACGGGCTGAAGATATATGATGCCACAAGGCCCGACAATCTCATCCGTTTGCAAACAGTGGGAGGCATGGAGACCTATGATGTGATCGCCTTCAATAAGATGGCCATCACGGTCGCCACCGATGGCTTGTATATCATCGACTACAGCGTTCCATCACAGGCTAAAGTGACCGGTAAGATCACCCTTGAAAAACCATAACGAATGCATCGTTTTTTATTTCTCATAGCATACCTGATGTATTTCCAATCTGGCTTACAGGCCCAGGAGCAGGCAACTGCGAAAAAGATCCAGGTAACAGGTGCGGTTTCCCTGATGAACGGCACATCGGAGGTGGGAGCGCAACTCTCTGCACTGGCCGGAGTCGAGTTGAGCAAGGGGTGGACTGCAGGATTGGGGTCAGCGATCGATTATTACTACTTTCGGTCGGTGCCCGTCTTTGTTGAAGTGAAGAAACATTTCGGCAACGGTCCCAGAAGGCTTTTTGCATTTGGTGCCACAGGCGTTAACCTTGCCTGGCCGACGGATGAAGATCAAATGAAGCTCTCACGTTGGAATATCGTGGGGGGAAATGATTTCCGCTTCGGCATGTATGCTGACATCGGCATTGGTTACACCCTTTATAATCGCCACCAGCGCGGATTATTCACCGGGCTCGGCTATAGTGTCAAGACGATGTCGGAATCACATACCGAACAGATATGGAATGGTTTGACGACCGATCAGGCGCAGCGAAAGACAGATTTTACATTCAGCCGGGTGCTGATCAGGATAGGCTATAAGTTCTAACATACCATGGAATTCCAAGGATCACTGGTTGGGAATGAGGTTCACCGGAATGATGATTTCCCACTGGTTTGGATTTGGAGGTTTTTGGAACTGATCCGCATCCAGCAAACGTGAATAGCGGATGCCGAAACTTATATTTTGCTGGTTCCACCATTTGGTATCGAAATACAGTTCGGTACCGAATGACCGAAGGGGTCTGGTCGTTTTTAGCCGCAGACTTTTCGCGTACGACGCATCATAGAACAGGTTGGCCCTCACCCTTAGCACATACAGGATGTTTGCAATGCCCGCATCAGGATAGGCGATGGTGAAATGATAATTGAACCCATATTTCCACATTCGGGGGAAATCGACACCGGGATACCCTCTTGCCAAAGCGAAATTATTGGTAAAGAAATATTGTCCGAGTGTGTCCCTTGCCTGATAGGCCCCATTGATCACGAAGCTATGGTTGCGCAAGATGCCCGGAAGATATAAGGCTCCCGAGGCCAGGAATTGGTTGGCAGCCGTATTTCCTGTAGCGACACGCGACTGCAACAGGACGCTGTGTGCGAACCGCGGATGGATCTGCTGAACGGCTTGCTGCGACTGCATGACCCAGCTAAAGCCACCCTGAAGGTATTGGATATGCCTGTCGGCCGGTTTTGCGGAAGCCGTCTGTTGATAGATCACCTGCTGGTTGTTGTAGGATCCTGATAATGTCAGGTATCTGAAATGACGACCACCGCTCAGATTCATCGGCAGTCGCAGACCCGCATTTGCATTCCATTCGTTCCAGCGAAAGGTGCGTATGCTGTTACCGCCAGTTGCGGCAACGGAAAGGAATCGGTCAAATGTGTACGACAGGCCTCCTGTGACCCATGGATACCATCCCGCATACGTACCATTGAAACCGGACTTATGGTATCCTTCATTCTGGTTGTATTGATAAAATAATTCGGAACGGAATGTATTGAGGATGTTTTCACTGAATACGGAAAGGCTCCAATCGGGCTGTTCATACCAGGGTCTCCAGCTGTGGAAATTAAAAAGTCCAGTACCTTTTCGGTAAGGACGAGCATCAAAACCCATCCTGACAACCTTCTCCAAAGAACCATCCGCATCCCTCAGCAAACCATCATTGGGCATGGCAGGATTGACGATCGCTTCCCATTTCTCCAATGGAAAGGGATGGCTCTCGGAAGGCAATGCTTCCCTGCAGATGCGCATCCCGTCTGCTGTCGCTCGGCTATAAACGATCGCCTGGCGATGCTCGTCGATATCCGCGCCATAGCTGCCCGTGTAATGTCCGGTCAGGAGCGAGACCGATTTGCTGTCCTCATTCCAACACCATATCTGGTCTTTCCGCTCATAGGTCGCGGTGAAGATCACCCGATCACCGCGAACCCTCGGAAATGCAATGGGCCTGTAGCTGTACGGTATCAATAGACGTTCTGTACCATCATCGCAGCGGAATGCTGTCAATGCCATGCGCCCGAGGCTATCGCGCACGGGCGTGATGATCTCCGTATCATCCTTGTTGAATACGGGGTGTGTATGGAAGAGATGATTCGGGTTGGGTATCCGATGCAGGAGTACTCCGGTACTGGCATCCATGACATGGAGTGCTGAGTGGCCTTGTCCATCGACATGCACGGCAACCACACGACTGCCGTCATGCGAAAGTCCGGGTGAGAAATAGCGTGATCTCTGTGCAATGGTATGTTGTCTGCCCGTGGACATATCAAGGATCCGGATCCCTCCGTATTCTTTCCAGGACCATCTTGTATCCGGCTTATATACGGCATATGCTATCCTACCGCGGCTGTAGGAGTAATAGTCATCGATGCCGATATCCTTCACGGCGACCCTGCTTTCTCCTTTGGGGGTGATGATGTACCATGCGGGGATCTCGTCATATGCCCGTTTGAGCACCAGAAGGGAATCCGGGGAGATGACGTGTGGCATATGGTACTCCTTCACGTTTCGGGTATCCGTTGCCGTTAGCCATTCACCGGTCCGTGCATCCGCGAGCATTTCCTCTTTCGGGGGCATGCCGGCATCCAGAGCATCCTTCACGAAGCGCTTGAAAGAGGTTCCCGCATGTCGTTCGAAGGCACCCTGGAAGGGATAGATCAATGGTTTGAAGCGAACAGCGTCGTCGGTGACTTTCCGCCAGAAATCTTTTCCATAGCGATCATATCCATGTGCCACCAGCAGGTAGCCCAGTTGATAATGATTGGGTACATATTGACGGAGTGACCCATTTCGGAGTTTCATGTATCCGTACTTTCTGTCGTCCTGCCGGAGGCTGAGGAAGCCATTGTGAAATTCAGGTAACCGTCCCCTCCCCTGTCGGGTGACGGAAGTCTCCTGAAACACCGCATCCCCTTCGAAGAACCAGTCCGGTATGGATGCGGCATTTGCGAGTGCCTGGCCTTCTTCTCCTGCGATGAGCCATGCGAATCGTGACAGTCCTTTTCGATAGTTCATGTATTGCTGAACGTGTCGGTATTCGTGAATGGCGAGTTTATCGATCCAGGGCAGGCTGCCGAGTTCCATGCTGTTCTGCAGCGGGGTGAGATAGAACTCGCTTCGCCATGGCGCCAGTCCGACATATGCGTTGGAGATGACCGCCTGATTTTGAAGGACAATGTCGATCTTGCGAAACCCATCCCCCACCGTCTGCGTGGTTTTTTGAGCCAGGTGGTGAGAGATATCCCGGATGCGGGCCGCTTGTTGTTCAAGGCCGACGGGAAAGATGACCCGGACGGTATCCGTATCGATCTGCATCCATTTGAGGGAAGGCGGATTGCCGCCGAAGCGCTGTGCTTGCAGCATGGCCGATAGCAATATGGCGGGAAGTAACAGGATGTATGATCTCATCTGCATCCATACAAATATAAACCAAGGCAGTGAGGAAGCAGCAGGCATATGCTTAAGGAAAATGAACTATTTTGCTTCAAAAACCAAATGGTCCTCTTCGCCCTATCGATTGCACCGGGTATAGCCATAAGCCTGTATTTCTTTTTCCGGGATGAGTACAACCGCGAGCCCCGGATGCATTTGCTGATCAGTTTTTTCCTTGGGATGCTGAGCGGACTCATTGCGCTGATCATGGAGACCGCCGGCTTGGCCGTACTAGAGGGAACACTAGCGCCGGGCATCCTGTCTGTCGCCATCAAGGCCTTCATCATTGTGGCTTTTTCGGAAGAATGGGCCAAATACATCATGGTCAGGCGATATGCATTTCCGAAAAAAGCATTCGATGAACCCTTTGATGGCATTGTGTATTCCGTTATGGTCAGCATGGGGTTCGCCACATTGGAGAATATCGGGTATGTCATGGAATACGGCTTTTCCACGGCCATTGTAAGGATGTTCCTCTCCGTTCCGGCCCATGCCTGTTTTGCCGTGCTGATGGGGTATTATCTCGGAAAGGCGAAATTCGAGCATGACACGAAGCGGATGCATATTTGGAAGGGCCTTTTTGCCGCAACCTTTTTCCATGGGTGTTTTGATTTTTTCCTTTTTCTGCAGGAGGACGGAATGGTCGCAGAGCAGGTGTCCAATCTGCTGTTGTTCTTTGGTGCCCTGGCATCCTATTTCATCGCGATGTACCTGTCACGCAAGGCGATAAGGGCGCATGTCGCCACTTCCAGGGAGTTGCATGGACCCGAAATGAATGCAGGGAGGGCTGATATGATGTGATAATGCCTCTTTGTTTATTACAAATTTCTTCATATTCATATTCCCGATCCGAACTCATACAGCTTTAATTTGTATTAACCCTTGAACTGATTAATTTCGCATAAATTTTAAAAAACACATGTCAACCCTCACTCAAACACACATTGATTTCGCCCTTCCGTATAAAGTGAAGGATATAAGCCTGGCTGAATGGGGTCGTAAGGAGATTCGTTTGGCAGAAGCTGAAATGCCCGGTTTGATGGCACTGCGGTCTGAATACGGCCAGGAGCAGCCACTCAAAGGTGCCCGTATCGCAGGTTGCCTTCACATGACCATTCAAACTGCCGTTCTGATCGAGACACTTGTCGCTCTCGGAGCAGAAGTGAAATGGAGTTCCTGCAACATCTTCTCCACACAGGATCATGCTGCCGCTGCCATTGCAGCTTCTGGCGTTGGCGTATTTGCCTGGAAGGGGCAGACCAACGAAGAGGCCGACTGGTGCATCGAGCAGACCCTTTTCTTTGGTGGTGCTGACCGTCCGTTGAACATGATCCTGGATGATGGTGGTGACCTGACCAATATGGTATTGGACAAATACCCTGAGCTGGTACAA
>JBIKIB010000478.1:0-2725 GCA_044361845.1 Chitinophagaceae bacterium
ATGAAAAATTATTGGGAAAGTGCCAAAGGTAGGTCGCTTCCCTGGTATCCAATGTCTCCAAAATAATGTGATAACGCTCTGTTCCGGTTATCAAAAAAACAAACGAGAAGGGCCGTAGAACAAATCGCATTCTCATGATATTGCCGGCGTGTCTTGCTGCAAGGTATCGAAGATGCTTGTGATGCCTGAACTGCTTATTCTTCAACAAAACTTCCAGTAGATCTTCGCCGGTTTCATTGATCTGATGAATGGATTGAACCTGTGTAATATCGAGAAGGTTTTCTTTTCTTTCAGGAATCTGGCTGTTCAATATGTATTTATTTACAAAAGCGCAGGTTGTTGCTTGTCTGAGATAATCTTCAACGCAATGATTGTTTTACCGGCACCCGGAGGAGCGACAATCACGCCCATATCTTTTTTTGATGCAGCTGCCACCGCTAATTCCTGATGTGTCCTTAACGTTGCCTGAAAATGAAATGCTACACATTCGTTTTTTTGGCGGAGGTCATTGAATTCAAAAGCCAATCCCTTTTCTCTGCAAAACCGAATGAGTTTACCTGCAAATCCTTTAGGTAAAATAACCACATCTTCCTGCTCTTCAATAAGCTTGAAAAAACGTTCTGTGCCAAAAGTACTTTTACCGATTTTCTTTTTGATGATAAACGCCGTATTGGCAAAATTCAATTCCTCCTTGAGGTAATTGATGAGTGGAACAGGTAATTGATTTCGGATGATTTTAAGGCTATTTGAAAGAGATATCTCCAATGATTTGGAAGTTGCTGGCGAATTACCATATTCAATTGTAATCTCCCGGCCGGTAAGCGCTCTGAATTATTCGTCTAACCTTTGTACGCTAACCTTTTTTATACCGGACAAATATGCCCATTGGTCATTGATAGGAAGCAAGGTTACAGGATCAATAAAACAACTATTTCCCTTTTCAACTGACGGGCCGTGCAAAGGCAAAGCAATCAAATTACCCAGACCTTTTCCGGAAAGAGTATCTTGATTGGGAAATAAGCGGTCAAAACTTGATGCTTTATCAAAAGCTGATATAATACCGGCTTCACGAAGAAATAAAATCATGATCTGCCGGCTGTTGTTGGCCGGATAAGGACGCTCAAAAAATATCCATACATGGCCCCCATTTCCGGAACGGGAGCGCTCCAAATAAGCCGGTACGCCATGGGTCTGGCAGACAAACAGCAGGCGTTTACACGCTCCAGCCCAATCCTCTTTGTCAAAATCTGCAGCGATAAACCAGGACGTGTTATCCGTTAACAGCGGATACATCCCTATATGTTGCTTTCCGTTTAAATGGCTGGCGATCTGATCTTCTGTCAATGGCAGATAGCTCTTTTCTGTGAAGGTCTGAAATGTACCGCCCTTCAGTACATGCGCCTTATATCGATATGGATCATAAAAATAGGCGGGCATGTAGCCACTTTTCGCTCCCTTTTCCCAGCGAATGGCAAAGACATCTTCGCGCCCCTTGAAAACGGAGCGAAACAAGTGAATATCCCTGCCTGAACTTTGATACATGGCTTGATCGTTTGGTCAGGTATTGAAATCCTTCGTCATCTTTTAGGATTCCCATGGCCCAATTGACATTCAATCATTAGACCATTCGTATAAAAACGAGGAGTCAATTGTTTGCAGTATACACCATACCTACACCCTGATCAGCGACAACAATGGCTCAAATGCAAACAATGCAGGACGCCTGCCGGAAGCCACCCTGATCGTACGAATGATGCCCCGCTCCAACAGTATCCGTGTGAACCTTGAGACCGTAGGTACCGGGATTCCACTGACCGTACTAAAACGATGATTGCGGAAAACGGGATTGGTGAAGATGAAATCCAACGCATTGACGCTCCACCTGGATGAGAGTGTTTCCGAAAAGATCGCTTTCATCTCTTCATACAGCGCACGGATCGCCTCAGCCACCCGGATATTTTCCAGCGACTGCACTTCTACGGCCTGAAAGAAAAAATTGCACCAGTCCTCCCAGCTGCCATCAGCGGAGACTTTTCGCATCAAACCGATGTACTCGTCCTTGTGTTCCTCCATATACCCGCTGATATAGAAATGCGGATGCGTCAGCAAACCACCAGCCCATAAATACAAGGGTATCAACATTCTTCCGACCCGGCCATTGCCATCCTGAAACGGATGCAATGCCTCAAATTCCAAATGCATCAGAGCCGTTTTTACCAACACAGGCAGTTCGCTGTCGTGCAGGAATGCAAATAGCGTTTCCATCCCGTCCACCAGCTTTTCCGGACTGACAGGAATGAATTCGATCTGCTGCCTGATTTTATCTGCCAGATAATTCTGTTCGGTCTTATACCGGCCCGGGGATTTCTGCGCTCCACGACCATAAGATAACAACTGCTGGTGTATGGTCTTGACGAGATGCTGCGACAAGGGATATCCCTCCTCCATGGCACGCTGGGCATTTGACAAAGCCCGCTGATAAAGGATGGTTTCGAAAATATCCGAACGCACGGTGTCCGGATCCTCGGAAGCCTCATCCATGTCCGCCTGAAATTGCAGGATTTCATCCAGCGTGCTGATGGTTCCTTCCATCCTCGAGGAAATGACTGCCTCCCGGTTTCTCAGCGGAGCCAGAAAGAACTCGGTGTTGTGCAATGAACGTAACACCTGGTCGTAACGGGCAAGCGCTTCCGTCGCGCGCAGCAGCCTGGAGAGGATTCGTTCA
>JBIKIB010000479.1:0-2721 GCA_044361845.1 Chitinophagaceae bacterium
GCGGAGATGAATTTAATTCATTTTATTCTTACCGGAAAAAAATTGAAACTCATGCGGTTTTTCACACTTTAGAGAATGGTTTCTTCATTAATTTTCGATGATCGTAGTTTTATATGCTGTTTTTGAGTTTCTGGGTACATGTTGATGGCAGCAGTCTATATTTAATTTCCCCAAAGGAATTACTACATTTGCGTATCGTACTAAAACAACTTGCATGAGCCCGACAAAGCCACAATATGAACAGGATGAAGGGGTGGATGTTGCCGAAGAAGTAGGTAACACGTATGCCCTGATCGTATGGAATGATGAATTCAACACGTTCAACTGGGTCATCGAAACCCTCGTTGAAGTCTGCGATCATAGCCACGAACAGGCGGAACAATGTGCGATGATCATCCACAATCAGGGGAAATATGCCGTTAAAAATGGGTCCTACGAAACCCTCAAACCCATGTGTGATGCAATAACCGACAGGGGTATCGGTGCCACCATCGAGGTAATGACGGAGTCCTGATGTTTTTTCATTCCGGGGCTTGGCAGCCAGATATTCATCTTTAACCTTATGCCCATCTTCAGACTGGATAAATCCCTATCTTTTCCGGAAACATACCTTGCCGAATCAGATGGCATGCTGGCCATCGGTGGTGACCTTTCCGAAGAAAGACTCCTGCTGGCATATCGGAGCGGGATCTTCCCCTGGTTCAGTGGCTCAACGCCTCATTGGTATGCACCGGATCCACGATTCGTATTGATACCTGAAATGCTCTATGTGAGCAAGAGTATGAGTATACTCCTCAAACGCAATGCTTTCGAATTCACCATCAACAAAGCTTTTAATGAAGTGATCACGCAATGTGGCAGCATCCGCAGATCCGGACAGTACGGGACCTGGATCACAAAGGCGATGCTTAAAGCCTATCAGAACCTGCATCTGCATGGACATGCCGTCAGTGCTGAAGCATGGAACGACGGACAGCTGGTGGGTGGCCTCTATGGTGTAAGGATTGGAAGGGTTTTTTTCGGTGAAAGCATGTTCGCAAGACAAAGCAATGCCAGCAAATTCGCGTTTATCAAATTCGTGGAGCAGCTGCAACGCGAAGGGGTCAAACTCATCGACTGCCAGGTGTATACCGAACATCTGGAAAGCCTTGGTGCAATGATGATACCCCGCATACAATTTGAGGAATTACTCGCGATCTTGATCACGGAATCTTGCTGATCGGTCCTGACTGCAGCCCCCTCTAAAAAATCAACTTGCTTTTAATTTCACATCTGTCAGCTTCTGATGTCCCCTGATCACGGCATTGGATTTTCCCTTTCTTTTCTGCTTTGATCTGCATGTAAATCTATTTTCATCTACTTTGTCCTTGGCATGACATCTGATCCATTCCGCGATCTACCTGGCGGAACTGCATATTTATTTCGCATACATCGGTGTGTGCATCATGAAGACGGGTTGGACCGTTCATTCGGTATAGTTGTGTCATGGTATCATAGATCTGGTACATCAATATGTGCATCGGAGCCCTTTGACACTGAACAAATTTTATAATATAGGCTACTACTCATTCAAAAAAATGTTGTTTCTTCATAATATCATGAAGGCACGACATCTCCGACGACAACAGATTCATCTGCTGAGCCGGCACAGCAACCTCAACGAAAAAGCGGTTGAGGAACTGCTGACTGCAAAAGTGTATCACGGTAAAGGGGAATGGTACCGGTTTTTGCAACTCAGCATGCTCGCATTGGGCGCCGGTTTCACACTTTTGGGCATCGTATTCTTTTTTGCGTACAACTGGGATGACTTGCACCGGTTCTTGAAACTCGGCGTGATCGCCGGATTGGTGGTTCTGACGGCATCATTATCGCTCAACAAGACCTTTCAGCCTGTCGTACGAAAAGTGCTGTTGTCGGCAGCCGCGGTCCTGGTAGGTGTACTCTTTGCCGTCTTCGGCCAGATCTATCAGACGGGGGCGGATGCCTATGATTTTTTCCTTGCATGGACGTTCTTCATCACACTTTGGGTGGTGGTATCGGATTTTCCACCCCTTTGGCTGGGGTATGTCGTCTTACTGAATATCACCCTGATGACTTACATGGACCAGATGCAACGGCAATGGCCGACAGTGATGTTTTTCTCCGTGTTGTTTTTTTTCAATAGCATATTGCTGATCATCGCCTTTTACTTTTCCGGTCGGTCAGCTGCATTTCGGCTGCCCACATGGGTCGGACAAACCCTTGCCCTTACAACCATTATCTTTGGCACGATCGCCGTTATGAACGGGATCATGCAACCATACCATCCCGTATTCCCTGCCTTGATGGCGGGCATCGTAGTGCTCTACCCACTTGCTTTGCATCATGGCTACCAGCAGCGCAGGCTCTTTTGGCCGGCGGTCATCTCATTGAGCGTAGTGATCATTGTGACAACCTGGTTCATCTGGATCAGTGACGGCTCGTGGATGTATCTTTTTAATACGCTGTTCATCGCAGGAAGCATTGGTGCAGTCATCGGCTATCTGATAAAACTTCAACGAAAATGGAACCATGAGTGAACAAAAAGATTTTCTGAACGAACTGGATGACTTGCAGAAGTCAACCTGGGATGGTTTCAGATTCGACAGGGAAGCCGCGTTGAAAGACCATGAACGATCGGGGGCCGATAAGTCCGGGCTGTCACTGAAATTATTGTCTGTCATAGGCGGTATCATGGCCGGT
>JBIKIB010000126.1:0-9199 GCA_044361845.1 Chitinophagaceae bacterium
GTTTGTACTCCACCGGGAGTTCCGATCCTTCCAGGGTTTCGATATAGGCATTCACACCGGCGGTGTATGCATCACAGGATGCTTTCGTGGCGGGATCCGCCTCCATCATCCTCAATGCATTCTCCGCAGCGTATACCATACCCATACGGCGTTGTGTGCGGTCGAAGTCAATGGCCTTGTCACCGACGATCTCACTCACCCTTCCAGCTGCCGCATGCGTCTGGAACTCCATCTGCCACAACCTGAATCGGGCATGCAGGTAGCCCTGTACAAAATATGCGTCGTTCTCTTTTTCTGCAAATACGTGAGGCACCATCCGGCTGTCGAGGTAGACATCCACCTTGCCCTTCAATGTAGGGAAACGAAGGTCTTTACCATGGTCAGCATCAACTGATTCGGCATTCTGCCAGATGCCCTCCTGTGGGCTCAGTAGCCGGCCGAGGGGGGCTGGCAGTACCTTTCGGGTATCAAGGACGTAGATGAGTCCTGTTGTCAGGATGAGGGCAAGAGAGAAATACAGTATCCGCATGAAGTTTTGTTGATCCTCCAAAATAACAAAAAATCAGGGAATGACCGTTAAAGAAAGAATTAAGGGTCACAACCTTTCGTATGGAATGAATGCCGGAGTATTTTCGCATCAAAAAACCATGCCTTACGAAGAGGATATCCGTAACATCCTAAGGCTCCGGCTGCCGACCGATCCCCGGTGGGTAGACCTCGCCTCGTTGTCGCTCGCCGAGATCCTGACAGACCATGCCTACTGCGAGCAGAAGGCGGCTACCTTCTGCATATCCCTGATCGCTGTACATCCTGACAGGGAAGAACTCGTGCGCGCACTCGCACCGGTCGTGACGGAAGAATGGGGTCATTTCAGACAGGTACTCGCGGAGCTGGAACGTCGCGGCCTGAAGCTCGGAAAACAACGCAAGGACGAATACGTCAGCGCCCTGCTGGCCTTCCAGCAAAAAGGCGGATCGGCGGATGACCGATTCCTTGACAAACTGCTCACCTGCGCGTTGATAGAAGCCAGGAGCTGTGAACGCTTCAAAAGACTCAGCGAGGGACTTGAAGATCCTCATATGAGGCAGTTCTACCGCAAGTTCATGGAGAGTGAGGCCGGTCACTATACCCTGTTCATAAAACTTGCCGACACATACATGGACAAGCAAAAAGTCCGTGCCCGATGGACAGAATGGCTCGCCCACGAAGCATCGGTACTGTCAGCCATGACCACAAGGGGTGACCGCATGCACTGAGGGAATGGCTCCCCGATCTGCCTTATGCTCAACACCTCATCATGAAGTATGGATCATTTCCCACCGCAACCAACCTGCATCCGATCCATGCCGAATCATCATGCATCGGGCCTGCGATGATCATGACCAGATACCATATATGATCGATAACACCCATGGCCGCCATTGAAAATAAATATAAGCTACCATTTCGCCGATGATATCGCATTCTTTCCAGCCCGATGCTCCGACCTCCATGAAGATGCCTGCCGTTGAAAGTCCGGCCGTGACGCCGTGCATGCAATACATGGCTTATGCACGCAACACAACTGATCAGATGGCGCGCGGTAAAGAAGCGACCAACGCTGCATGATACATTGGGATGGCTGGCATCCACGGAGCAGATGCCAGCAGCGCGAATAGGTATGCTTAAAAAGTATACAAGCCCTGAAGACCCAAAAAATCGTTGAAGCTTTTTTCCATTTATATTCAAAAATTGCACTCATTGATTGACAGCAATGTTTCGATCAGGATGAAAAAAAACCGATCTCTTCACGCAGGTCCAGGAAAGGCATGCGTAAGGCCAGATCCGTGGCCATCTGCAGGTGTTTCTCCCGGAAGCGCCTGTGCTGTTCCGATGCAGGATGGAGGGGACGGTGCGACATGGCCGCACGGATCCTGTCGATCTCCTTCATGCCCTCACGACTCGAACCACTGATAGACGACTCGGCGAATTTATCCCACACATATGCTGTTGCCAGATAATTGGGATGCACCATATCCTCGGCATAGAACCGGTGATCCCGCAGGTCATCTATCACGAGCTCGTATGCCGGGAAATAATGGATGCGGTCGAATTTATCCACCAGCTGGTGCACCGACTGAATGAGCACCGCCTTGCTGCGGTTATTCTCCACGAACCCGTCGCGCAGATGACGTACGGGACTAACGGTCAAGATCAACCGAAGTGAAGGATTGAATCGGAACAACCTGTGCACGAGGGTATCGAGCGTGCTCATCACCTCTTCGACGGATAGAAGTCTTCTCCTGAAGCGTGCTGCCGGCACTTTATGGCAGTTGGCCACGATGCGCCCATCTTCCAGTTGGTAGACGTATGCCGATCCGAGTGTGAGCATGACCCATTTGGCCTGTCCAAGGAACGCATGGGTCGCCGCCACGGATCTGTTCATGCTATCGAGTGCGAACTGAGGATCTGGATCGGAGAACCGGCTGTGAAAATCCCATGATGACCATAGACCATTTTCGCAGAACAACTCATCGGCATGGTATGGGTGTGCATCGACGGCACGGGTGAGGGATCGGGAGAGGCTGACGGGATTGAACAATATCCCATTGGGATTCTCGAGGACCGGGAATTTGAAATGCTTCAACCTCGATGCCATGTGTTCGGTAAAGCAGGAGCCTGACAGCAGAAGCGGGTCCTTCAGTTCGATCCTGACGGGCAATGGCTGTGGCGTGAGCGACAGGTGAAAATCCATGATGTGTTTTTAAGTCCGGTATCAGTCAGAGAAAACCGTTTCTGCCATTCGGATGCAGTCCCGGAATGTGTTGAGGTCTATTCCTGGCAGGGATCCCTTGCCATGGAAATGTCTTACAAGCCAGACGGTATCGATGTTCCCTACGAGTTCATCACCTGCCATGGGGCAACCACCGATGCCATGGATGGCACCATCGAAGCGTCTGCAACCGGCGTCAAAAGCGGCTTGTATTTTTTCGCTACCAACACCAGGTGTGGCGTGGAGATGCACGCCGATGGTCGCATCAGGCAATGCCTGTATGAGCCTGGCTGTAAGCCTGCCGACCTGGCCGGGTGTTGCAAGGCCAATGGTGTCAGCCAGTGAGATGGTCCGTATGCCCACTGCGCGGCATTTCATGGCGTGATGCAGGACATCCTCCTCCGAGTATGCGTCACCGTAAGGATTACCGAAGGCCATGGAGAGGTAGACAACGAGATCTTTTCGGTAGTTGTCGGCCATCATTGCGATCTCCGATAGTCGTTCGTAAGCCCCATCTATCGAGCTATTGGCATTCCGTTGTTGGAATGTCTGCGAGACGGAGAGTGGGAAACCGATGCATGCCACTCCTTCGCAGGCGGCAGCCTCAGCGGCCCCGCGGGTATTGGCCACGATCGCCAGCAGTTTCGTCGGGCTTGTCTTCCATTCGAGTTGTGCCAGTACCTGTTGGGTGTCTGCCATCTGCGGAATGGCTGCCGGAGATACAAAGCTCCCGAAATCGAGGGTATGGAACCCCACTTTCAGCAGGGCGTTGAGGTATGCGACCTTCACATCCGTTGGAATGGGGACAGGCCACCCCTGCATGGCATCGCGAGGGCACTCGACAATATGGACCAGATCTTTCAAATGGGTGATGGTCGGTTTATGGCTGCGGGGTCTGCCCGGTTGCTTCGCGCTGCTTACTGGCTTCAAAAAGGATGATGCCTGCCGACACGCTGACGTTGAGTGAATCGAAATCCCCTGTCATGGGAATCCGAAAACGCCGGTCGCAGGACTTGGTGATATAGGACTGGATGCCTTTGTCCTCGCTGCCGAGAACGATACAGGATGGCCCGGAGAAGTCCATATCCTGCAGCTTTGCATCCACGCGCATCTCACTGGCATATACCTGAAATCCGGCGAGGTGCATGGAGTCGATCGCTTTCAGCAGGCTGCCGACCCTACAAACCGCGAGCTTCTGTAAGGCCCCGGCAGAGGCTTTGACGGCGTCCTCATTCAGTGCACCGACACCCTTGTCAGGGATCACGATGGCCTGTGCCCCGCAACAGAGTGCGGTGCGGGCGATGGCTCCGATATTGCGTACATCCGTGACACCATCAAGCATAATGAACAGCGGTATCTTTCCGGAGGATGTGATCTTTTCGATCGTCTGGTCCAGGTCAGCGTATTTCAGCACAGCCGCGATCGCGATGACACCCTGGTGGTTACCGCGTGACATACCGTTGAGCTTCTCGACAGGCACCATGTTGATCGGTATCTGTAAGTCGGTGGCGAGCTTTCGTATTTCGGGGATGACATCTCCCTCCGCTTGTCTGAACATATAGATCCTTTCAAGGCCGCGACCTTCGCGGAGGGCTTCCAGCACGGGCTGTCGACCGATCACTATGGAAGATGGTTTTCTATCTGCTCCGTCATGCATCATATGGCTGTCTCTTTTTCGAGTTTACGTATCCAAAGTTGTTGAATGCCAGCGACTGACAATGAATCTGTGATGATATTTTCGTTGACCATCCGATAAGCTTCCCGCAGAGGCACATACCTGACGACCAACTGCTCGGTCTCTTCTGGCTGAGCATCATACTGCACGAGGCCTTTTGCCAGGTAGATGATCCCGAGTTCATCCGAAACGGAATTCGACAGATGCATCTCCTGCAGGCGTGTCCATTCTGAAGCCACGAGTCCGGTCTCCTCCCTGAGTTCGCGTTGGGCGGCTTCCAGAGGGTCGCTACCGATCGGGCAACCTCCCTCAGGTATTTCCCAGGAGTAGCGGTCGAGGGTGAAGCGGTATTGACCGACAAGGCAAAGCTGTTCCTGTTCATCGAGTGCCAGTACCGCCACCGCGATATTCCGGAAATGTACTTTTCCGTAGATGCCTGTACCACCGCCGGGATTGATCACATCATATTCTGTGAGTGATATCCATGGATTCTCATAGACTTTCCTGCTCCCTGTGACTGACCACGGATTGTCGGCATGCTGCATGTTCCAAAAATAAAAAACCTCCCCGAAGGGAGGTTCCCTGGTGTTTATATTTTTATTTTATTTTGAAAGCTTTTTTGATCTTGTCGACATAGTCGAGCTTTTCCCAGGTGAAGAGTTCTACCTGAACTTTCTTTTCATTGTCTTTTCCCTTGTTGAAGACCTTGGTCTTCATCTCATTTTTCCGGCCCATATGTCCGTATGCTGCCGTTTCCGCATAGATGGGATTGCGGAGTTTAAGCCGCTCTTCGATGGCGTATGGGCGCATATCGAAAAGTTTTTCGACGATGGCCGCTATTTCTCCATCGAGGAGTTCCACTTTGGATGTACCATGGGTGTTGATGTACAGTCCGCAGGGTTTTGCCACACCGATGGCATAAGACACCTGCACCAGTACTTCATCGCAAACACCGGCTGCCACGAGGTTCTTGGCGATATGGCGGGTCGCGTATGCCGCGGAGCGATCGACTTTGCTGGGATCCTTTCCGCTGAAGGCACCGCCACCATGGGCGCCCTTGCCACCGTATGTATCCACGATGATCTTGCGGCCTGTAAGGCCCGTATCACCATGTGGTCCGCCAATGACGAACTTTCCGGTCGGGTTGATGAGGTAGTTTATCTTGTCATTGAAAAGCTTCTGGATGGAAGGCTTGAGTTGTTTTTTCACGCGGGGCATGATCACTTCCACAATATCCTTCCTGATCTTCTGAAGCATCTTGGTATCGGTATCGAAATCATCGTGCTGGGTCGACACGACGATGGTATCTATGCGGACCGGTTGATTGTCATCATTATACTCGATCGTCACCTGGCTTTTTGCATCGGGCCTCAGGTATTTCAGATCTTTGCCAGCACGCCGGGTCTTTGAAAGCTCCTGAAGGATCTTATGTGCCAGGTCAAGTGCCATTGGCATGTAATTGTCTGTTTCCCGGGTGGCATATCCGAACATCATACCCTGGTCACCGGCACCTTGCGCATTCGCCCTGGCCTCGAAATTGTTCTTTGTGCTTTTTCGGTCCACACCCCTGTTGATGTCTGCGCTTTGTTCATGTATGGCCGAAAGGATACCACAGCTGTTCGCTTCGAACATATATTCGGATTTGGTGTATCCGATCTCCCGGATCACTTCCCGGGCGATGTCCTGAACGTCGAGGTATGACTTCGACTTCACTTCTCCTGCGAGCACGACCTGCCCTGTGGTGACGAGCGTCTCACATGCCACTTTTGACTGAGGGTCATACGCCAGGAAATTATCGATCAATGCGTCGGAGATCTGATCCGCTATTTTGTCGGGGTGGCCTTCTGAAACACTTTCTGAGGTGAACAAATAGGGCATGTTATGCGTGTTTTGGTTATAAGTATAAAGATAGTGCCTTGCCTTAGGATTTCATATCCACCCGTTAAATTTTGGTGTATACGAGCCTTAGACGCATGCGTTGTTTGGAGTGCGTACCACCGCCGATCCGCACCCTGCCTTCTGCGAGTCGGTTGACACTGAACCCGATGAATAGATCGGTGTAGGAAACCGTGTAGGGCGCATAGAGGTACAATGGAAAGTTCGCTGCGTTACGGGTGATGATATTCTGCACATATCGGGTGATATAGAGGCGGTAACCGGAGATCTTCTGCCCTGAAGGGCTGGTCATGTCCGTAGCAAGTCCCCCGAAAACAAGGGGATCGAACTGCCCGGCCGGCAAGGCATCCTGCAGGAATGGTTTTTGCTTTTTGGCTGTCGTGTCGAGATAATCCAGATAGAGCACATTGGGCACTGTGAGGAAGGGCTCGACCATGGAGGCGGGGTCTGCCACCTGCTCCATGACCAATTCTGCGAGGTGTATCATGACATTCCCTTTCGCGGCCTTGAAGCCTGACAATGAAGGCATGCGTATGGTGGCATAGCTACCCGGAGATGACTGCATGTACAAGAGACTGTCTCCACCGGCGGTCTGCGTGAGATGCTTTGCCATTTCAGAACCTGTCGTCTTCCGAATGATCCTGTTGGCATTACCACCGATAAAAACGTTATCGAAGGAGAATTTCTTGTTGAGCGTATCGATCTTCCCATTTTTTTGCACTTTATAGTGCAGGACGAGGTGGGTATTGGTATCGCTCAATGCGAAGCCCATGAGGGCATTGCCGCTGGCACCTGCGGATTCCGGCACGATGGCCAGTCCTTTGAAGAATGCCCGGAACAAAGAATCGGAGGCGTAGGGTTGACCATTGGCAGAATCTGCAGTGAGCAACTTTTTACCGAACGCATCAGAGAGTTTTATCCGGAGCTGGCGGGCAAGGGTCTGCCGGAAAAGGTAGACCG
Source organism: Chitinophagaceae bacterium (assembly GCA_044361845.1). Taxonomy (GTDB): domain Bacteria; phylum Bacteroidota; class Bacteroidia; order Chitinophagales; family Chitinophagaceae; genus Pollutibacter. The sequence continues at coordinate 7,284 of JBIKIB010000126.1, forward strand.
AATCATCCAGTATTTTGGGGGCGAAGCTGCGGGATCCCAGCAGGGTTGAATAATTGAACGCTGCGCTGGATGTGTAAGATGTATCATTCCTGATCTGTTCGGAGAGCTCATACACATTCAGTTTCTGGAGGGTGTTGGTATCGCCCCAGGTGCGGTTCCATTTGAGGCAAAGCACGACGGAATCCAGCGTAAGGCTATCCTTCACATTCTCGAAATAGTACCTATACGCCGGGGGCTTCAGCTCCATGAAGATGGATGCTTCAGTACTCCCGAACATGGGGTCGTTTGTGACAGAACCGAGGACATGCTCAACTGCCCGGCCCTGGAAGTCTTTGCCGATCACGGGCAGGGCCGAGTCGCCAAAAAGAAAATTATCCGTCACCACCGGCAATAAGGTGTCAAAGGTCGTGACCTTGTCGATGGCCGGCAATAGATCGGTGCCGATATCGGTGGATTTGATCTTCGTGCAGCTGCCGAAGACGACCACGATCATGGAGAGGGAAAAGGCTTTTAGGGATATATTCTTGTAATACACCTGTCGTAGATTGTTCGGCATGGTTTGGTCTTGCGCGTAGATTTACTTGTTGGCAAGGTCGCTATACAATTGCAAATAGTCTGTTAAATCAGCATCATCACGATAAGGGAGGACCTTCTTACCCTTGACCTTGGAGAATTCCTCCAGGAGCTTCGCATCGACCGTGGGATCCCCGAAAGAAATCGCATCGGCGTAGCTCGCACCGCCCCGGAACATGCCCGTGTTGTTATTTTCCTTGAAAGGTTCCAGATCCTTTTCTTTCATGTTGGCATGGATCATGGCCTTCTTCAGGAAATCGGGGCCCATCGGATCGGTGAATGAATTCTGACCAATGGTGTAAAGAACTTTGCTGTTGCTGAAGACGGGTTCTTTTTTGTAGGCCGTCTTCAGATAAAGTGGTATCAGGGAAGTCATCCATCCGCTGCAATGGATGATGTCAGGAGGCCATCCGAACTTCTTGACGGTCTCCAGCGTTCCCTTACAGAAGAAGATGGCCCGAAGCCAGTTGTCTTCATACCAATTATCCAGGTCGTCGGAGAAAACGAACTTCCGCTTGAACATGTCTTCGTTATCCAGGAAATAAACCTGTAAACGGGCATTGGGCAGGGATGCGACCTTGATCTGCAGCGGGTAGTCGTCGTTGTCGATCGATACGTTGATACCGGAAAGACGGACAACCTCATGAAGGCGGTGGCGCCGTTCATTGATCACGCCAAACCTGGGCATGATGCACCTGACCTCATAACCGCTGTCGTTAGCCTTGATGGCGAGCTTATTGGCGATCTCCGAAAATTCGGTGAGCTCCAGATAAGGCGACATCTCATTGGCTATGAATAAAATCCTTTTCTTTGCTACCATCGCGGAGTATAGATTTGGTGGGTGTAAAAGGTGTGCAAAGGTATGCATAATTGTTCAATTGCCGGTCCTGAAGCCTTAAGCCCATATTATACCCTCAATTAAACAGACTATGATCATCCTCAGAGAAGCGGAGCGGCTCCGCAGGTTCCTCAAGAATAAGGCTTCAGGAAGCAGTTTCGGCTTCGTACCTACTATGGGGGCACTGCATGCGGGACACCTCACACTGCTGCAACGTTCGAAGCGGGAAACAGACAAAACCATCTGCAGCATCTTCGTCAACCCCACACAATTCAACGATCCCGCCGACTTCAATAAGTATCCCAGCACCCTGGACCATGACATCCACATGCTGGAAATGACGGGGGTTGACATCCTATTCCTCCCGGACATCCAGGAGATCTATCCGGAAGGTACCGCCTCACTTGAAACATACGACCTGGGCCGAATGGACCAGCTCCTGGAGGGCCGCCTACGCCCCGGACATTTCCAGGGTGTTTGCCAGGTCGTAGACCGGCTGCTGTCC
>JBIKIB010000006.1:0-29351 GCA_044361845.1 Chitinophagaceae bacterium
AGGCATTCGGTAGCCACCATCAGCAACATTGCAAAGCATCCTTTGAGGCTCATCATCCCGGCAGTGGTTCAGTTGGTATTTGTGATAAAAATCTTGTAGTCATAATGTTAGCGAAAAACAAAGTTTTCTCAAACTAAATAGTCATTTTATTAACCATTTTCATGGATGACTTATAGTATACACAACATGGTTACGTCAATCCATAACCACAAATTGTATAGATTTGATAAGCTCAAAAAAATAAACCTCATGAGATATCCGGTCATCCGATTGATGCTTCTGATCCTTGTCGCACAAATGCTCATGGTCACTGCCCGTGCACAAAAAAAAGCGGTCATCGCTTATTTTGCCGGCAGTGCTGAAATGCTCAATGAATATGATCCGCGAGATATGACGCATATCATCTATTGTTTCGGTCATCTTGATGGTGCTAAGTTGAAGATCAACCGTTCAGCGGACACACTGCTTATCCAAAAAATGGTGGCGATGAAAAAAATCAATCCCGACCTTAAAGTGCTGTTATCACTGGGTGGATGGGGTGGTTGCGAATCCTGTTCTGATGTATTCGCATCACCGGAATCCAGGATGGCATTCGCGCAGTCGGTGAGATCGTTGACACGATTTTTCAACTCCGACGGGATTGATCTCGACTGGGAATATCCCGCCATTGCAGGATATCCGGGCCACCCATTCTCTTCAGCGGATAAAGATAATTTCACAGCACTGATACGAACCCTGAGGAAGGTCCTGGGAAAAAAAAGTACCATAACCTTTGCTGCGGGAGGCTTTGGCAAATTCCTCGAAGAATCGGTCGACTGGAAGACGGTCATGCCCATGGTCGATTATGTGAACCTCATGACCTATGATCTGATCAGCGGATTTTCAATCGTCACTGGACATCATACAGCGCTATACGGAACACCAGATCAGAAGGAATCCACCGACAACTGTGTGCGTTACCTGATATCGAATGGTGTTGATCCGCGCAAATTGATCATAGGTGCAGCTTTCTATGCTCGTATATGGGAAGGGGTGTCTCCTGCTCGGAACGGACTATATCAATCGGGAAAGTTCAAACAATCCCTGGGATACCGTGATTTCCCGGGCAATCTATCAGAGCAAAAAGGATATGCCTTTTATTGGGATAGCACCGCCAGGGCACCGTTTGCATACAACGCAAAGGAAAAGACTTTCGCGACCTACGACGACAAGCGTTCCATCCAGGAAAAATCAACCTATGTAGCCACTAAAGGATTGGGCGGTATCATGTTCTGGCACCTCGGGCATGACACACCCAAGGGTGGATTAGTGGAGGTGATGAACAACGTATTGCGTCCGCGGTGAGCAGGATTCACAGATGTTTCAAACGGTATTCCCAACAGCAGGAATGCATCTGCACGGCTTCGGAAAATGAGACGCATTCAACATCAACGAAGATCCAGATGAGATGCATGTACAGCGTTAAACGGATCCCAAAATCATTAAATGAGTCGTTATGCCTTACATGAAAGCCTTCATCTTCTTCGTTTCAGTTTTATTGCTTACGCCGGGCTCCGTCATCTCTCAGAAGAAAAAGGCTTTGACGACCATCGCATTCGGATCATGTGACCATCAGGATAATCCGGTAAAACTATGGGATGATGTGATCGCCCGGCAACCGGGATTGTGGATCTGGGGTGGTGACATTGTTTATGGTGATACCTACAACATGGACACCTTGAGGAACAAGTATGATCGTCAAAAGTCAAACCCAGGCTACCAAAAGCTTCTGTCAACCGCTTTCGTGACGGGTACATACGATGACCATGATTACGGAGTCAACGATGGAGGGCGTGATTATACCATGAAAAAAGAAAGCCGGGATATCCTGTTTGATTTCCTGGATATTGCAGCCGATGACCCTGCCAGAAAAAGAGAAGGGGCTTATCATAGCCGAACCTATGGTCCGCGGGGAAGACAGGTGAAGGTGATAAATCTGGATACCCGCTATTTTCGCGATAGCCTTACGCAGGAGGCATTCAGAGATCCACAGACCGGCAGGATGGAAAAAAGGAATCTGCCTTCTGCAGGATTGGATATACTGGGCGATGCCCAATGGAAATGGCTTGAAACGGAACTGCGGCAATCCAGGGCGGATATACACATCATCAATTCGAGCATTCAGGTGATATCATCGGAGCATCGTTTTGAAAAATGGGCGAATTTTCCGGATGCGCGTCAGAGATTATTCAAATTGATCGCCACCTCCGGCGCTAAGAAGGTTTTTTTCATCAGTGGCGACAGGCATATTGCCGAGTTGTCAAACTTCAGATCCGAAGGCATGGATTATCCTCTTTATGATTTCACTTCGAGTGGACTTACACACACATGGAGTACAGTTAGGCAAGAAGAAAATCGCTATCGTGTGGGTGAATTGGTCGTGAAGCGTAATTTCGGGATCATCCGGATCGACTGGCAAAAAGACGGGCCCTTACTGACATTTGACATACATGGGCAAGGCAATGAGAAATATGCGTCCTATGAGATCAAACTTTGATGCCAGTGTGGGTCTGGTAACTTGATATTTTGAAGATGCGTTCTTCATCATGAAAGAAGAGCAGCATCAGAAGGATGTTACATACATATGCTACTTTCTGCATACATGGAAATGTAGGGCTAAGGAATGTATGTGCATATTTTTCCAGATCTCTTTTCATTGCTCAGGATAGGTTTTCGGATGAATCAGTTTTCATAATTTAGACTTACAAATATCAGCCCATGTCCATTCTTGATCTTTCATTAAGCCATCAGCAGGTTTCCTCTATTTTCACATGGCCTAAAAATAAATCCGGGTGGGAGCAGTATCGTCTGTCAAAAACGCAACTGGAGTTTTTTGAGGAGTACGGGTATCTGCCGAATATCAAATTGCTTAATGAAGAGCAGATCGTCGTACTCGGGCAGGAACTGCAGGATATCATGGATCCCGGTCATCCTGGCCATGGTTTGTTCTATGAATTTGCATCCAATGAATCCACGGATCCCGGAACGGTGGTATTCCATGCGTTGGGTGCCTGGCGCATTACAAAGGGCTTTCATGACATTCTTTGGAATCCAGCGTTCGTGATGGCTGCAAGTCAGTTATTTGGCGAGCATGCTGTACGTTTCTGGCATGATCAGCTTTTTTATAAGCCTCCGTTCAATGGTGGTGTGGTCGCCTGGCATCAGGATTATTCTTATTGGACGCGGACGGGTCCGATACAGCATCTGACCTGTTGGGTTGGACTGGATGACACGAATAAGGAGAATGGATGCCTGCATTACATACCGGGTAGTCATCGCTGGGGGTTGTTGCAGAAACCCGTGCTGACCGGTGACATGAATGGACTTTTTGATTTCCTGACAGACGAACAAAAAAGCAGTTTCAATCCGGTACCGGTCATCATGAAGGCTGGAGAGGCAGTATTCCATCACCCCCTAATGGTTCATGGTTCTTTTGAAAACCGGTCTGCAAGGCCCAGAAGGGGCGTAGTGGTGAATGTGTTCAAGGATGGTACGATCTCTAATTCTGACGAGATACTTCTACAGGGTGTACCTCCAATCGCAAAAGGACGCAAGATGGAAGGACAGTTTTTCCCACTCCTTTTTGATCCATCCGCTATTTAGAATTCGGCTTTTTCAATCATATTCCGATAGAAACGGGTCACAGAATCCCTGAAATCCGGGTGTATATGTGCGTTTGTATCTCCTTTTGAATCCTCTTGCATGATGAATGGATCATTAAAGGCATGCTTGATACCGCGCTTTTTTAGCGTATCATTCAGGTTGTCCAGATATTTATGATCGAACGGCAGTGTCGGACCATAGAGGAAAATGAATTTATGGCCGGAACGCATGAGTTTATCGTTCAGTTCTTTCATGACACTGATCTTCTCAGGGTTGATATTGAGTTTGAATCCGTTAAACACCTCCTTAGTTTTTCCATAACTGACGGGATAATCACTCGGGTCAGATTCATCGAAGTTCAGTCCTTCTGAAAAGATGCTGATTATGATTTCCAGGCCGAATTTATTTGATTGGATGACTGAATTGAATTGTTTCACCAGGTCTTTTGAATGCAGTTCTGCCACCCATCTTGCTTCTTTGCGAACCTTTTGTGTTGGCATATGGATGATATTCATGACGATGACGGTATCATACGTGATGTATTGATCAATAATGTCGAGAAATGAGATGAGGCCTCCATACCCGAATGTTCCTGTGAGGCAAAGGTTGATGGATGAGGAGTCTTTCTTTGTGGAGATCGCATATCCTCCGCCACTGTCGCCGATATAGATCGTGTTGAAATGCTTCCCTTGCTGTCTCTTCAGCTTGGCCACCTGGAAGTTCAGGATTTTGTAATTACCATAGACTGTCTTTGTCAGCAAGTAATACCATCCCGGAAGCAGAAGCATCAGGGGAAGGGTGAACAGTAGGGACTGCAGTATGAATTTTCGCATTAGAACTGGAAATAGATGAATGAATGTTTGTCTGAGGGGAAATGCAATACGACCAGTATTAGCAAAATCCAATAAAATATATGCCTCAGAATTTTATTATCCAGGACCCTAAGATTTCTTTCATTGTGGCGGATGCTCCAGTCACAGATCAGTAATGGCAATATATATAGGATCATTGAAGCTGCGTAGGGTGCTGAAAATACCTGACCGGGATTCATTGCCAGATCCGTGATCATTCGTTTCAGGTAACCGATCGCATTGCCTGTTGTGTCTGCCCTGAAGAAAATCCAGGCAAACGTCACAAAAATGAATGTGATACTCATGCGCCACAATTCATATAAGGTTGGAAGGTTTCTTGTTTGTGCCACGACTGTATCCAGATTCTTACGGTTGGCGTTGAGTAATAGCAGTGGGACGAATCCTATGGCGTGAATACCTCCCCATATGATGAAATTCCAACTTGCACCATGCCAAAGTCCACTCACCAGAAAAATGATGAACGTATTGCGTACTGCGGTCATTTTCCCCTTTCTGGAACCGCCTAGCGGGATGTATAGATAATCTCTGAACCAGGAAGAGAGGGATATATGCCAGCGGCGCCAGAATTCCGCAATATCCCTTGAAAAATAGGGGAACTTGAAATTGCTGAGGAGCTCGAATCCAAAGAGTTTGGCCGATCCGATGGCGATATCAGTATAGCCGCTGAAATCCCCGTATATCTGAAAGGAGAATGCGATAGCGCCCAGCAGAAGGCTGATCCCATTATATCCTTCGTAGTTCCCGAAGATAAGATCCACATTATTCGCAAGGGTGTCTGCCACGACCACTTTTTTGAACATACCCCAAAGGATCAACCGGCAACCCTCCACCGCCTGTCGGTAATTGAAGGTACGCGTCTGTTGCACCTGAGGAAGTAAATGACTTGCTCGCTCAATGGGGCCCGCAACCAACAAAGGGAAAAACGAGACAAATACGGCATAGTCCACAAAATTGTTCACAGGTTTCAGTTTTCCCCTGTAGATATCGAATACATAAGACATGCCATGGAACGTGTAAAACGAGATGCCTACGGGAAGCATCACGTTGAGCAACACCGGATTCGTATGCAGACCTAGCTGCTCCAGTCCCAGCTGGAACTGGGTCACGAAGAAATTATAGTATTTGAAAACCGCCAGTATACCTAAATTATTGAAGATGCTGAGCCAAAGGAAAAATTTGGCCCTCTTCCTATTCGTGGATGCCACAGAGAAGCCATAGATGTAGTCCAGCAAAGTGCTTAAAGCAAGCAAGCCCATGAATTTCCAGCTCCACCAGCCATAAAAAAAATAACTGGCGATGAGGATCATGGCGTTTTGCCAACGTAATGATTTGTTGAAAACGAACCAGTACAAGCCAAAAACTACTGGCAAGAATATCAGGAATTCTATTGAATTAAATAGCATTTTTTTTGTATGCGGGGTTGCTAAAGGTATTTTTTCGTAATACCAATGCGAACTGCTTGTCAGTACGATGGGTTCACAAGAAATAAATTTTTTTTGGAAGAATCAACCTGAACTGAAAACTTGAAAGATCATTGTGATAATGATGGTTCAGGTCAGGATTTTAAAATAGTAAAAATACCATGAAAATGATATTTTTACGCATAAATAAACGTATTTTTACCACCCTTTTAATGAAAAATGTAATAGTTTCATTCACTTTAAGAATAATATGGTGTGTGATAGAAAGTGCTTCAAGCAGTCAGTTACTAGGTTCCCATTTTTTCCGATGAGCAGTCGGATCTCTTTTTTTTTAACTGATTTTTTTTCAGTTTATCGATATCCCATGTATAATCTATTTTAAAAAGTAGTACTAATGGACTTAAAGGAATTTGGAAGAAGGATGCAGATGGTGAGGGAGGAAATCTTAAGGATGAGCCAGACGGAGATTTCATGGAATCTGCATATGTCGCAAACGATGTATTCGCGATTGGAGAGTGGCATGGCAGGGAATATTCACACGATATTTAGGGTTGTGAATTATCTGAATCACAGGAATTTACAGGCCCACATGATGTTCCAGGATAAGTTTGATATAAGAATGCTTACGAAGCAGGATGTTCCTGATGCTTCCGGAGAAAGAGTACTAGGATTGCTAGATCATTTGAAGGATTCCGCAAAGGAGGATTATGAAAGGCTCACCATCCTCCGTGATATGCTTTCAAATATTAGTTGATTCAAATGCATGCGTGATGTCATCAGTATGATTCTGACTCATTCATCAAATGTACATGCGGATGCCTAATGATATCTTCTCCGCACATGGCATGTAGGAGATTTTGTAACTCATGCATATATTGTAATTCGAGCGTCGTCCCCATACAATGCACCCTGGCAGAGCCCCCGGGATCCTGTATTTCAACCCTCACCTGATGATTTCCCAGCGAGAACCAACGATCACATGGAATATTGAAGGAAGCTAAAACTTCCTGGTGGATCGATGTGCCAATGATGTTGTTCTCATCATCGGCTTCTGACCTGTTCATCAGGTGTACGATCCCCGGTTCGAGGATGATTACCGTGTCAGGTTTCAGGGGTTCGTCAATAACTGACACGATGTTGCCTAAACGCAAATCTGTAGCTTTCATGATAAGCACTTTTTCTTAAGATATTGGTATGATATCACATGCAGTGCCAATGGATTGGTGCTGCATGTTTTAAATGTTACACAGTTTGATCTGTGTTCGAACGTTTCTTTGTGGTTGCTTCAGTTATTACAATATTAATCAAAATAGAAATAAAATTTGCGCTATCTGTCAATAATAACAATCAACATAGTGTGGAAAAGTACAGATGGTTGGTATAGTATATTTACCATACTTTCCCCCTGCGTGGATAACCCTTTTTATATTTAAAATTCAAGCACGAACCCAATGCTTGGCAACAGGGCTCCGCTGGTATTATCGAGGATGACTGGAACCGCCTTCTGTCTGTTATTGGGTGCCATTGGATCTCCGTATACTCCGGGGACATACGGCTCACCGGTTATTGTGCTGATGCTCTCATCCGCATTCCTTTTTAAGGTGAATCCCGGAGTGGAAGGATTCTTGCTGTTGTAAACGTTCTGGATATCCAGGAACAGGTCGAATGTCACTTTTTTGAAATTGAATTTTTTGTCGATCCGCAGGTCGGCTGCATTGAATGCCTTCAGCCTTAATTGATTCAGTTTCGTGTAATCTGATACGGGGGCGGTGGTGAAGGGGTAGTTCTCCAGTGAGTTGTAGATATCATAAGGGGTGTATGGTGCTGCCCCCAGATACCTGAACCGTAAACCGATCTCCCAGTTATTGCCCAGGCGGTAGCCTCCGGTAAATGAAAGCAGATGCCTGTTATCCCATGCTGAAGGTATCATCTTGTTTGGATCGTCACCCGAGAACCGGCTGTGGTAAAAAGTATACGCAAGGATGCCATAGAAATTCTTTGTGAGTCTTTGCTGGAACAGGAGTTCGTATCCGAATGCTTCCCCTCTTCCATTACTGGTGATTCTTTCATTACCAAACACTCCGAAATCTCCGCCGAAATTCGCCAGTGATACTCCATTTTCCATGGAAACGGGATAGTTCCCATATTTTTTGAAGAAGCCTTCTGCGGTCACTCTTATCGTTGAGGATGGAAGCCATTCGAGGCCGGCCACAAAATGATCTGAACGAATGTATGCAGCATCTTTATTGACGGGTACATCATTGACCTTGAAGCCAAGTATCGTATAGCTCGGCAGCTTGTAATACCTTGCTACTGAGAGGTTGGCATTCAGGCCCTTGGCGATGCCATAGGTCAATGCAAGTCGGGGTGAGAATGTTCTGCCGGGGTTGCCTCCATTGGCCGTGTAGTTATTCCCATCGGTACGAAAACCTGCAGAGATGGTCAGTCGGTCATCCAGTAATTTACTGCTCCCGCTCATGAACGCTCCATAGCGAAGCATGTTGAAAGCCGTGCTGTAATTCGCCGCGAATCCCTGCCTGCGCTGGAAGGTTTCGTTTTCATAACCCGTCAGAATCAGGTGTGCGCCCGCATTCATCTGAATCCTTCCTAAAGGAAAATTGGCTTCATACCGCAACCGGTTCTCACTCTCTTTGGATCGGTACTTCAACACCCTTCGACTCTCGTTGCCGTCATCATTATCCTCGAATTTATCAGCATCATTCCTGAGATAATTTCTACTGGCGACCAGTTGCCAATAACCTTTCTTCATGGTATGTCTCCACGAAACGCCGAATGTATAGGTCATCTGACCCTGTATGGCTACCTGGTCCAGGATCGCCAGTTGTTCCAGCGTAGCCTCTTTAGGCTTTTGCAGCGAGAACTGGTCAATGGATCCTAACCCGATGATGTTGATCTCATTCTTGTTATTCGGCTTGTGCGTGACCTTGTATTGGTAATCCCAGTAGTTCGGTACGAATGGGAGGTCTATCAGTTTGAAAAGCAACTGAAGGTAAGATCTGCGGACAGAAGCGATGAAGGTCGTCTTGCCGTTTTTGGGTCCGAGCGGGCCTTCCGTGGTCAGTGCTGTCTCGCTGGCACTCAACCTGATATTCCCCTGGAATTTTTCGGGATTCCCGTTCCTCTGGCGGAACTGAAGTACACCTGATAACGCATTGTCGTATTTCGCCGGAAAGGCTGATGTATGCAATGTGACGCGGTCAAGGAATGAAACATTCAAAATTCCCGCTGGCCCCCCGCCGGCACCCTGCGTGGAGAAATGGTTGATGGTGGGCACTTCAACCCCGTCGAGGTAATAGACATTCTCATTAGGGGCACCACCACGGATAATGATGTCATTCCTGAAACCGACGGATCCTGAAACGCCTGGGAATGACTGTACCACTTTTGCCATGTCGAAATTTGCACCAGGATACCGTATGATCTCATTGGCACTTAAACTTTGAACTGAATTCACCACCCCCACCGGTTTCGGGAAATTCGCTCGGACAATCACCCCGCTCAGTTCCCTTGTCTCCCCTTCCAGGTCGAAATTGACTTCCACCGTGTTGCCTGAAATCACTTCTATATCGAATTTTGTCTGCGGTTTATACCCTACTGAGCTTGCCTCGATGGAATAGGATCGCGTCGGGATATTCCGGAATCGGTAGAAACCCATACTGTCAGTCATGGCCAAGTTTTCAGTGCCAATGATCCGTATCGTCACACCCTGAAGGGGTTGCTGGTTCATGGCATTCCTGATGAAGCCGTTGATATTTCCGGTGTTTTGCGAAAAGGAGGCAAATGGACAAAGAATGGCGAACAGAAAAAAAATTGTAATGACGGTGCGGCTTTGCATAAAAAAAGGGGTATGAAAATTCAGATGACGTATTCTTCCATATGGTTGATGACTGGTTACTGATTGCGTTAAACCAGATCACGTACGGATCTCGTATTGCTTAAACAAATCCCCGCCTTTAATGTTCGCTATGGGATATTGAATTAGCACAAGCCCTGAAAGCCTATTTCCTTACATTTAATTGATATCAAGTCCAAATTTGTTCAGCAGCCCTTCGAGCCGGTCCGGAGCAAATCTTGCCTTTCTCATACGGTTCTGTGACGGGTCGATGGAGAAATGATAGGAAGTCCTGAAATCTGATTTCTCCAGGTTACTCTGCTCGAAAACCGCCTTCTCGAGATCACAGCCATCAAAGAGGACTTCCTGCAGATCAGCCCCGGAGAAGTCAGTCTCCCTCAGGCTGCAGCGGATGAACGAAAAGCCTTTCATCCTGCATTTTGTGAATGAACTGAAGTCTGCGACACAGTCTTCGAAACGAAACCCAAAAGGTACTTTATGACAATCTTCGAAGTGCAGGCCCAGCATTTTCGAACCTTTGAACAAAACGTCATTCAATACCACATTGCTGAGCTGGCAACTAGAAAAATTACAGTGCATAAAAGTGCAATCCGAAAAATACATACCGGCGAGGCTCGTATTCGAAAAATCACAGCCCATGAACCGACACTGGTCATAATCACCTAGTTTCAAGGGATCATCCGGAGTGATTTCAGGCCCAAAATCCAGCTCTTCGAAGCTAAGTCTGTTCAACATGAAACGAATGTCCGAAAATTTGGATATAGTGCGATGGTCAAAGGAATGTGTTCATTAACAAAAAGCGATGATCATTTTGGATATTTTTGTTTTATGATCAATCATTTCAGGAAATCACTTGCCCTGATGGGCTCTTTCTGCCTGTTCTCATACGCCCTCATCGCACAGGAGGCCTATCAGATCAGGGTGAACATCAGCCCCTATAAAAAAGGATATCTATACCTGGCACATCACTATGGGGATAAGCAATATCTGATCGATTCAGCGAGGATCGAAGCGAATGGAGATGCCATCTTCAGTGGTAAGGAAAAGCTCATGGGGGGTGTTTACATGATCGCATATCCTGAAAAGAATGGATGGATCGAATGCCTGATAGATAAGGAGCAGCGGTTCTCCGTGAGCGCGGATACTGCCAATATCATCGGTACGATAGCGTTCAATGGTTCGCCGGATAACGCATTATTCGCACAATATCAGAAAGTGTCGTTCCAGCTCGGCAGCGAAATAAACGATATACAAAAGCAGATGGCGCAGGCCCCACCTGACGAAGCAGAAAAGTTACGTGCCAAACTCCAGGATAAAGGCAGCCAGGTGCAGCAATACCGCGAACAGATCATGAAGGATCATCCCGGACATCTGCTCACCGCTATCTTTCATGTCCTCAAGGAACCTGTCGTACCGCCTGCCAGTGCCCACCCCAACGGCCGCTATGACTCCATGTATGCATACCAGTATTACAAGAGCCATTATTGGGATAATATCTCCATGACCGACGAAAGGCTGATCCGCACACCGGTATTCGAGGGTAAGTTCAACAGGTATTATGACCAGGTATTGCCGCAGCAACCGGATTCGCTGATCAGTGCCGCAGGAGATATGATCGACGCATCGAGGACAAATCCTGAAATGTTCAAGTACATCCTATCGCACCTGACCGACAAATACGTGAACCCTACCTATATGGGGCAGGATGCGGTTTTTGTCTATCTCTTTGAGAAATATTATCTGACCGGTCAGGCAGACAGCTGGATGAATGAAAAGTATAAGAAATTCATCTTTGACAGGGGATATAGTCTGATGGCGAATGTCATTGGAAAAAAAGGCAGCAATTTCGATTTCGTGGATACCCTTGGGAAAAAAAGCTCCCTCTATCTGGTGAACGCCCCCTATACCATCATCTGCTTCTGGGATCCTACCTGTGGTCATTGCAAGGATGAAGTACCCCGTCTGGATTCGATCTTCCAGCTAAAATGGAAAAATAAAGGTGTTTCATTGATAGGCATGATGACGGACGGAGGCAAAGATGCATGGCTGAAATTCATCCGAGAGAAAAACCTCAAAGGATGGATGCATGTATACCAGCCTCAGGAGATGAAAGATGCCGATATGGCTGCGAACCGACCAGGTTTCAGGCAGTTGTATGATGTATACCAAACACCGATGCTGTATCTGCTCGACAAGGAAAAACGGATCATTGCCAAAAAACTGACATTCACCCAGTTGGATGAACTGCTGCAACAGAAGATGAAGACTTCAGCCCGATAAGCATAAGTGCGTTGCGGTGAAGAGGATTTAGATGGATCAGACCCTGGGTCAGAGGATCTCCTTCACTGCATTCCAGATGACTTTTGGTTTCCCGAGTGTGTAATAATGCAGTACAGGAACGCCGGCTTTTTTGAGTTCTTTTGATTGCGCGATCAACCACTCGGTACCAACTTTTTCGCATTCTTCATCACTTTTACACCTGAGGATCCCATTGCTGAGGTCGGTTGGTATATCCACATGGAAAGTTCTCGGGATGACGGTCAGTTGCTTTTTGTTTGTGATGGGTTTGAGTCCGGGTATGATCGGGACGTTGATACCTTCCGCCCGGCAGGCATCCACGAATGCAAAGTATTTTGCGTTGTCGAAGAACATCTGGGTGACAATGTATTCAGCCCCTCCTGCCACTTTTCTTTTCAGGAAATCCATATCTGTCTGCATATTCGGTGCTTCGAAGTGTTTTTCGGGATAGCCGGCAACACCCATGCAGAAATTACTCCTTGAACCCTCGCGGATATCTTCTTCCAGATAGATACCATTGTTGAGGTTGGAGACCTGCCTGAGCAGATCCAGTGCGTACATATTTCCGTTTATTTCAGGCTCAAAAGAGGCTTCGTTCTTGGTCGCGTCGCCCCGGAGTACCAGGACGTTATCGATACCGAGGAAGTTGAGGTCGATCAGCGCATCTTCCGTTTCCCGCTTGGTAAAACCACCGCAGATGATATGGGGTACCGCATCTATCTTGTAATGGTTCATGATGGCGGCACAGATGGCAACCGTCCCTGGTCGTTTACGCACTTCGACCTTTTCGAAAGTGCCATCGACCTTTTTCTTGAATATATGCTCGCTGCGGTGATAGGTAACGTTGATGAATGAAGGTTTGAATTCCATCAAAGGATCAAGATGGGTATAGATGGAACTGATGGTTTTCCCTTTCAGGGGTGGTAGGATCTCAAAAGAAATCAGCGTTTCTTTTGCCTGTTTGATATGGTCGATGACTTTCATTGGTGAAATATTGATGGGGACACAAAAATAAGCGAAGTTCATCGCTATATGCAAATCCCAATTCACCGGCAGCGGATCGCTTTAGTCTGCAGAATGCTGCAAAGCCGGATGAGTTGCTTAATTTTGTGTGGGGTGCTGTCGCCCCGGAAAAGTATCTGATTCGGATGAGCCTCATCATACATACCAAAGAGCTGGTCAAAAAGTACCGGAACCGGACCGTTGTCAACCACGTATCCGTAGAAGTCCGCCAGGGAGAGATCGTTGGCTTGCTCGGTCCCAATGGTGCAGGAAAGACCACCACATTCTATATGGTTGTTGGACTGATAAAGCCGGATGAGGGGGAAGTTTTCCTGAATGACCAGAACATCACAGATCTCCCGATGTACAAGCGCGCTCAGATGGGGATCGGATACCTTCCGCAGGAGGCTTCCGTCTTCCGCAAGCTTACGGTCGAGGATAATATTTCAGCCGTACTGGAGATGACAAAACTCAGCCGTCAGCAACAGAAAGATAAACTCGAAGAACTTCTGCAGGAATTCCGGCTCACACATGTCAGAAAGAATAATGGAGATTCTCTGAGTGGCGGAGAAAGGCGCCGTACAGAGATCGCCAGAGCACTCGCAGTAGACCCGAAATTTATCCTCCTGGACGAACCATTTGCGGGAGTCGATCCAATCGCTGTCGAAGACATACAGTCGGTAGTGGCAAGGCTGAAGTTCAGGAATATTGGCATCCTCATCACGGATCATAACGTGAATGAGACGCTTTCGATATGTGACAGGGCTTATCTGTTGATTGAAGGGGGTATCTTCAAGCACGGATCAGCAGAAGAGCTCGCGGATGACGAGCAGGTACGCAATCTCTACCTGGGGCGAAATTTCGAACTCAAAAGAAAAGACTATCTTCACGAAGAAGCTAAAATGGACAGCCGAAATCCATAACAGTTCTACAAAGCATTGAAAATCATTCTAGTTTCAGATGAAACTGCTAAGCCCTGCCATATCAAGCCTTGCCAGGTCGCGCATGTGGCGTATAGAATCCGTGATATCCAATCCGATAGCAGCCCAGCGTGAGGTTCTTCAGGACCTGGTAACAGCGGCTCAGTATACCGAATTCGGGCGTCGGTATCATTTCTCCAGTCTTTTCTCCATTAAAGCCTTCAAAGAGGCCGTCCCAATTCATGAATACGATGACCTCAAGCCCTACATAGAGCGGATCCTGAATGGTGAGCAACAGATCTTGTGGAATACCCCCATCAACTGGTTTGCAAAGAGCAGCGGTACGACTTCCGATAAGAGTAAGTTCATTCCTGTAAGTCAGGAAAGCCTGGAGGACACCCATTTCAAGGCTGCCAAAGATGTCCTCACCATGTATTATCACTGCAATCCTGATTCTGACCTCCTGACAGGTAAGGGGTTGATCATCGGAGGCAGCCACAATATCCATCAGCACAACGAAGAGGCACATTTCGGCGATCTTAGTGCTGTACTATTGCAGAATACGCCTTTCTACGGAAACTGGATCCGTACACCGGAACTCAGCATCGCATTGATGGACGAATGGGAGTCCAAGATCGAAAAGCTTGCAGCGAATACCATCCATGAAAATGTCACTTCTATTTCAGGGGTGCCTACCTGGACACTGGTGCTCTTCCAGCGGATACTGGAACTTACCGGAAAGTCGAATATGCTTGAAGTATGGCCGAATCTTGAACTCTACCTGCATGGTGGGGTTTCATTCGTCCCCTACCGTGAGCAGTTTCGCAAACTCATCGGTGGGGATATCCACTATCTCGAGATGTATAATGCAAGTGAGGGTTTTTTTGCCGCACAGGGAAACCCGAATGATGATGGTATGCTGCTTTTCATGGACCATGGTATTTTCATGGAGTTCATGCCTGTGGAAGAGTATGGCAAGGAAGATCCGCAAACGATCGGTCTTGATGATGTCGAGACGGGTCGAAACTACGCGCTCGTCATAAGCACCAATGGAGGATTATGGCGTTACCTGATCGGGGATACGATCCAGTTCACCAGTCGTGATCCTTTCCGCATCCGCGTCAGCGGTAGATTGAAACATTTCATCAACGCTTTTGGAGAAGAACTCATCGTCGACAATTCGGATATGGCAATAGCCATCGCTTGCCAACAGACAGGCGCCATCGTGCGCGATTACACCGCGGGCCCCATTTATTTCAGCGAAGATGCGAACGGATGCCATGAATGGCTCATAGAATTCGATAAGGCCCCGGAGGACCAGGACTCATTCACAAATGCACTCGACAATGCATTGAAAAGCCTTAACAGTGATTACGAAGCAAAGCGCTATAAAGACATCGCCCTGCGCATGCCTGTTATCCGCCCCCTTGTAAAGGGTATTTTCAACCGTTGGCTGAAGTCAAAGGACAAGCTCGGTGGACAACATAAAGTACCCCGGCTCGCCAATCACCGGCAGTACATAGAAGAGATCCTGAAGATTCAACAAGAACGCCCCTGGGATGACATTGCCCCTGATCCCATTGCCTGAAGAAAAGCCCGAGAGCGCATGTTCATGAAGAGCGGTATGCCACCGGGTGATTCGGCTTCTTCTCGGGACCCGTGAATATCCGCAGGAAAATCCTGACAGATATGGGTTCCATGAGCAATTTGACGTTCTTACTGTCTGGCAGTGTTTGGGGATTTTCCTATACAGCGCTTAAGAATCCACTCCATCCCGTATGAGAGAACTTGTTCATGGCTGATTGTGACGACTTGCTCGTCAGCCTTATTCAGAATGTACATGATTTACCGAGTCCATCTTGTATGCCGGTTTGAAATTGCGCAGTTGCACGTTGATGTTCTTGTCCTTGGATCCGAAGTTCATGAAGTCTCGCAGCAGTTCCAATACATCATGATCGATGTATACCGTATTGCCTGCATCAATCACCACTTTAGTATTACCTGGGAGATGTGCCAGGGTCTGTTTGATGGCGGCCTTGTTGAGGAATGATACTTCCTGTGCCAGGTCTATATGGATGGTTTCGCCTTCCTGATGCTCTTCTTTCTTAAAGAAATAGGCCAGCTTCATATTTCCTTTCAGGATGAAGTATACACTGACGACCAATCCGATGGCCACGCCTTTCAGCAGATCTGTCAACACAACGGCGATCACCGTGATGATGAATGGGATGAACTGATGCTTGCCGGTGTTCCAGATATGTTTGAATACTTTGAAGCTGGCAAGCTTCAAACCGATCATGATGAGTATGGCTGCAAGACTTGCCATGGGAATCTTATTCAATAACCCGGGGATGGCCACCACTGCCAGCAGCAGAAAGACACCATGTGAGATGGCAGATAGCTTGGTACGTGCTCCTGCATTCACATTGGCGGTGGTGCGCACGATCACGGAAGTCATTGGAAGGCCGCCGATGAATCCTGAGAGAATATTACCGATTCCCTGTGCACGCAGTTCTGTATTGGCACTCGAAAAACGCTTTTGTGTATCCATCTTATCGCCTGCTTCCAGACAGAGGAGCGTCTCGATGCTCGCTACAATGGCGATGGTGGCACCTACGATCCAGACTTTCGGATTCATAAATCCTGCCAAAGAAGGGAAAGTGAACTGGCCAAGGAACTCGTTGAAGGAAGATGCTGTCGGTAGAATGACCAAATGCTCATCCGAAATGAACAGGGAAGGTGCTGCTGTTTTAAACAATTCATTCAGCAGGATGCCCGCAACGACC
Organism: Chitinophagaceae bacterium; assembly: GCA_044361845.1. Taxonomy (GTDB): domain Bacteria; phylum Bacteroidota; class Bacteroidia; order Chitinophagales; family Chitinophagaceae; genus Pollutibacter. Next base: position 16,816 of record JBIKIB010000006.1, read on the forward strand.
ACGACCAATGCTCCCGGAAGGGCTTTTATCTTCTTAAGTGCGGGAATTTTATTAAAAGCGGTCAGTATGCCCAGGGACACGATCGCCACGATGATCGCACCGAAATGTGCATAATTGAAGGAATGGATCAGTTCAGTGAAAAACCCTTTGTCGGAATCCATCAGTTGATAGGAGAAGAAATCCCCTTCATGAGCCACATCGTAACCGATGGCATGTGGGATCTCCTTTTTGATGATGATGATGCCGATGGCCACGAGCATCCCTTCGATGACACTGTTTGGAAAGTAACTGGAGATGCCTCCGGCCTTTGCAAGTCCAAGTGCAAGCTGGATCATTCCTGCTATGACGACAGCTGCGAGGAATGTCTCGTATCCGAGGTCCGTGATGGCTACGATGATGATCGCGATGAGGCCCGCTGCAGGTCCGCTCACACTTACATGCGAATTGCTCAGAAACCCAACGACGATGCCACCAATGACTCCGCAGATGATTCCTGCAAAAGGAGGCGCACCGCTAGCTACCGCAATGCCCAGGCATAGTGGCAGGGCCACAAGGAAAACGACCATGCCGGACATGAGGTCGTTCTTCAGGAATTTTGTACTCAACATGACTGTACCGCTTAGTTTATTATTTTCTTGGTTGGGTGTGTTTAATCTTGCCCGGTGAGGGTCTTGAAGAAATCGACTTTCCCGTCACTGACATTATACATGGCGCCCACAATGCCGATTTCATTCTTTGAAAACATTTCCTTTACGATCCCACTTCGAGTCAGGATCTCCTCCAGGCTGTTTTCCACATTGGCATAGGACACCTTATCGTCAAATAAATATTGGTCGTCTGTCTTCAGCAACGCCTTGCTGAAAGCGGGGTGTATGCGTTTCAGTAGTTCTGTGATATGCCCATCCTCTACGCCTGCCCTTGCACTATTGATGGCACCGCATGACGTATGACCCAGCACGACCAGCAGTTTTGAACCCACATATTTGACTGCATACTCGATGCTTGCGAGGATATCGTTATTCACGATGTTTCCCGCCACCCGGACGCTGAAAAGATCACCCAGGCCCTGATCGAAGATCAACTCAGTCGATGTGCGGGAGTCCATACAGCTCAGGACCACAGCGATCGGATGCTGCCCTTCTCTGGTTTCGTTGACCATTTCCAAATGATCATGATCCTTGTTAAGATTGTTGATGAACCGGTTATTTCCCTCCTGTAGGATCTCTAGGCATTTTTCCGGGGTAAGGTTAGCAAGGAACTCTTTCGAATGCTTTCTCATTTTGAACATATTTATGTAACGTCTTCACGCGATGATGAGACTTTTTTATTGCAGTAGTAAAGATGGAGTGTAACTCCGATTGAGGGATGAGGCAGTAAATTATCAGCAATGGTTGGGAGGCGGCACGTGTAGTTCGCCGTGGTAATCATTGATACAATCCTCGCCGCGATCTAAAATGGATGATTGTAGGATGGGCATGTGTAAAGCATCACAGGCTTCATATTCATGAATGTATTCCTCGTTGAATGTATTCGGGTCTTCGGATCCTTTTTCTTCAGCGTTGTTCGTCATGAAACGTTCAGCAGTGTCATCGGTATTAGAATTATCGAGCGATGATGATATCTGATGGGGGGCATCTAGTGAGAGGCTGATATGATAGATGAAGGGTAGACTCACAGTGAGCCACAGGAGTATAATTATCATGGACATTGCTGTCCAGACCTTACTGCTGTAGATCTTTGTTTTTGTAGAGCCCATTTTTTTCAATGAAAGACTGGATAACGCCCCCTTGAGGTGGCAAGGCTACAAATATAGTCCTGTGCAATTCAATTTCAGAAATCCGAGTGTTGTTTTTTTGATAATAATCCCACTAACAGGACTGCGGCCCCTTTTTATTCCAGAAAACTGCATGCCGTAATAAGGGACAATGTTTTATGGAAAGCAACCTGAATCCTGCTCATCGATCCATTAGGAATGATTCGTTTTTATGCAAACGGATTATCTTGCACTCCTATAAACAACACATTTATGCAACTTCTTCAGGAAAGGGTAGCCATTGTGACAGGTGCAACAAGAGGTATTGGAGAGGCGATTGCCCTTAAACTTGCCGAACACGGTGCGCATATCGCATTCACCTATGTCAGTGACAGCAGTGCTGAAAAAGCTGCCGTTCTTGAGGAAAAACTTCGTGCAATGGGTGTCCAGGCACGATCATGGAAGACCAATGCAGGAGATTTTGCCGCAAGTGAGCAATTTGTCACGGCGGTCTTGAAGGAATTCGGTACGGTCGATATATGTGTGAATAATGCCGGCATCTCAAAGGACAATCTGCTGTTGCGCATGACACCGGAGCAATGGGACGAGGTAATGAACGTGAACCTGAAGAGTGTGTATAACATGACGAAGCAGGTTATCAGGCCAATGATAAAAGCCAGAAAGGGCAGCATCATCAATATGAGTTCCATCATAGGCATACGTGGAAATGCCGGCCAGTCCAGCTATGCAGCCAGCAAGGCCGGGATCATCGGTTTCACAAAGTCTGTCGCACATGAGCTCGGCAGCCGGAATATTCGTTGCAACGCCATAGCGCCCGGATTCATTGAGACGGACATGACGCATTACCTGAAGGATGGGGAGGCTGCCAAAGGCTTTTTAGAAAAAATACCCTTGGGGAGGGTTGGATCTGCAGAGGAAGTCGGAAACACCACTTTATTCCTTGCATCCGATCTCAGTTCATATATCACCGGCCAGGTGATCAGCACCTGTGGTGGACTTAATATCTGACGCAGCAGGCAAGTTGTTTCGCTGCCTCATCCCTTGTTCCTGAAAGATGCGATCGCGTTGCGGGTGAAATCACTGGTGACCAGCTTTCCGCTGATCGAAGCCCTGGACAGCAGGAGTTCATCCCAGTCATCGGTTCCGAGCCAGAATATTTTTTTCAATTCAAGCATCGCTTCCGGATTGGAGCAGCTGAGGCTGGTGGCAAGCTTTTCCACAGCCTTGTCAAGCTCCCCGACCGTACTAAAAGTGTCGGCAAAGAGCCCGTGGTTTTTTGCCCAAATGGCAGAGCGCCAGTTGCCGGCATCGATCGCGAGCTGTGAGAAAGCAGCACTGCCTATCTTTTTTTCGACGGCCGGCCCTACAACAAAGGGGCCTATGCCAACCGCCAACTCACTGAGTTTCACATCTGCCGTTTCCGTCGCTAGGCAGTAGTCCGTTGCAGATGCAAGTCCGACACCTCCTCCCACACATTTACCCTGTACACGGCCGATGATGAGTTTTGGACATTTCCGCATGGCATTGATCACATGGGCGAACCCGGAGAAAAAACGTTTTCCGCTTTCGGCGTCGTCGATGGCGATAAGTTCTTCAAAAGACGCCCCCGCACAGAAAGCCTTTTCTCCTGCACTTTTAAGGATGATCACCTTAATGCCCGGGTCTTTTCCTGCAAGATCGATGGCTGTGGCCAGGCGCTGGAGGATCACTGCAGGAAGGGAATTGCTCTGTGGATGATGGAATTCTATCGTTCCGATCAGCTCCTGTATGCTGGTCTTAACATATGCGTCGGGGTGATTCATGGATCATTCGTTTTTGTCAGTACTGCTCAGGCTTTTTTCGTCCATTCCTTTTTACGCACCATGGTCAGGATGGTTACCAGAGCCACCAGTTCGCTGCTTTCGTCCTTGACTTCCACAAGCCACTTCACGATTCCTTTCGGTATATCATCTTCTTCCTTTTGCTCCTGCGCGATTTTCTCTTTGCAGGTGAGTGTGACGCCGATCGTACTGCCCGCATAAACGGGTTTCATGAACCTGCATTCCTCAATACCATAATTCAGCATGACCGGACCTTTTGCAGCGTCCACGAAAAGGCCCGCTGCCGCACTCAGGATGAAGTAGCCATGTGCCACTGGCTTTTCGAATAGAGTACCCTCAAGTGAAGTATGGTCGGTATGTGCATAGAAATGATCCCAGCTGACATTGGCGAAGTTCACAATGTCGGTTTCTGTGACGGTGCGCTTATGGGTGACGATGGAATCACCTATCCGGAGCTCCTCGAAATATTTCCTAAAGGGGTGTTTGTCATCTGTCTGGGTCGGGGCATTCACCTGATAGATGTTCGTTATGGCAGTTATCGCTCCGGGTGATCCCTGTACCGCCACCCGTTGCATGTAATGTCTGATACCCCTGAGGCCACCCATCTCTTCCCCGCCTCCTGCCCTGCCTGGGCCGCCATGCACCAGTAAGGGTAATGGTGAACCATGACCGGTACTTTCTTTCTCACAGCTTTTATTCAGTACCAGGATGCGTCCATGGTGCGTACCGGCACCGAGCACATACGAACGGGCCAGCCTGTGGTTGGCAGTCACAATGCTGCTGCACAACGAACCTTTCCCTTTCTTTGACAAGGCAATGGCATCGTCTATGCCGCGGTAGGGCATGATCGTACTCACCGGACCGAATGCCTCTATGTCATGAACAGCATCTGATGAGAACGGCTTATCATTCCCGAGGAGGATGGGACTTAAAAAAGCACCTTGCTCATAATCCGCATCCAATAGCGTGGCAGAATCGAGTGACCCGTATAAGATCTGTGATCCTGAGAGGAGTTTATGTACCTGATCGCGTACTTCTTTTCGCTGCGACTGTCCCGCAAGTGCCCCCATCCTTACTTTCTCGTTCCGCGGGTCGCCGATGATGGTTTTCTGCAAAGCACCTGCAATATCTTTCCATGCATCTTCCATCCGGTCTTCCGGTACAAAAATCCGCCTGACAGCCGTACATTTCTGCCCGGCCTTCACGGTCATCTCTTTTCTGATCTCTTTCACGAAGATGTCCCATTCCGCAGAACCCGGCAGCACATCTTCTCCCAGCACGAGACAATTGAGTGAATCCGCCTCCATGTTGAAAGGAACACTTTCGCGCTGGATCGCCGGGTGTGAGCGGAGCATGAGCCCGGTCGTTGCGGATCCTGTGAACGTCACAACATCTTGTGAACCCACATGGTCGAGCAGGTCTCCTGCACTGCCACAGATGAGCTGGAGGGCCCCATCCGGAAGGATCCCTGAGGCGATGATCTCACGGACGACCGCTTCTGTCAGATACGAGGTGATCGTGGCAGGCTTCACGATTGCAGGAACACCGGCCATCCAGTTCACGGCACATTTCTCCAGCATGCCCCATACCGGGAAGTTGAATGCATTGATATGTATGGCGACACCTTCTTTGGGCACGAGGATATGCTGTGCCATGAAGGTCTGCATCTTGCCAAGCTGGTGAGGATCCCCATCAGTGCAGAAAGACTCATCAGGTAGTTTTCTGCGCAATGATGCATTGGCGAAGAGGTTGCCGAATCCACCTTCTATGTCGATCCAGCTGTCGGCCTTAGTGGCACCGGACAATGCACTGACAGCATAAAACCGATCTTTTCTTTCTGTGAGGTATAATGCCAGCGACCGCAGCATGCGCCCGCGTTCATGAAAGGTCATGCGCCGGAGTCTAGGATTACCGGTTTCCCGGGCATAGCGCACCGCATGGCCCATATCCACACCCGAAGAACTTGCATGCGCAATGATCTCCCCGGTGCAGGCATTGAAAAGCGGTTGTCCTTCGCCATCACCCGTGATCCATTCCCTGGCCACATAACATTCAAGTTTCCGCATAAATTTATTTTTTGGGAAGGGGATAAAAACTACCCCTATTCTTCATCTAACGATGAACTTTCAAATTTGTTCCGACGAAAGAAGACGTGTTCATTCCGCAGCCAGACGATGGCCAAAGGCGTCAAAGTATGGTCTATGGATATAATCTTACAGGGTTATCAGTTGTACATCCATACATGCCACCAGCATTAATGGAAATTTGCTAATGAAAAATGTTATCTATTTGCGCACAGAGGTATGGATAATTTTCGGCCTGCGGCATCCTATACATAAAGGCGAAAAACGTTGACCATCAAGGATGCTGTTTTGTTGGATAATGATCAGATGACAGCCATTGGAATATCGGGATGCCGGTTGGCCGTCACATAGTGACTTAACGATGGCTTATTGTTCGTTGCCATCGAGACGTACGCTTTTCCGGATCGGTCCATTTGATATGGATCACTGGTTCCCTCCCTGGGAAATACAACAGATAGATTCCCCCGACGATTTGATGTCGAGCGGAATCAGATTTTACCTCTCAGGAAGCCTGGTCATTCTCTCTGCCGTTAAACGAACAGGACAGCAGTCAGTTCCTTTCAGCGATTTTATCGTTAATGACGGTGCAGATGCCATGAAAGATCTCATCAATGCTGCCGACGCCTTCGACGGAGACAGATTTCCCGGAAGTAGCGTAATGTTCGGCCACGGGCATGGTGTCTCTTCGATAGATGTCCAGCCTGTTGCGTTGAACATTCTCATCTGCATCGTCGGATCTGCCGGAGGTTTTGGAACGTTTGAGCATTCGGCTGACAAGTTCTTCTTCCGGTACCTGAAGTTCTATGAGCACACCGATGGCAGTCTTGTGCAGTTCCAGCAAGCGGTCCAGGGCTTCTGCCTGCGCTACTGTCCGGGGAAACCCATCAAACAGGAAACCACTGGCATCCTTGTTTGTTTCCAATGCGCCACTGATCATGCCAATGACGACTTCATCCGGCACCAACTGCCCCTTATCCATGAGGCTTTTAGCCTCCAGGCCAAGAGGTGTCTGGTCAACAATTTCCTTCCGCAGAAGATCACCTGTGGAGAGGTGCTTGAATCCGAATTTCTCTATCAGTTTCTCGGACTGTGTGCCTTTCCCACTGCCGGGAGGTCCGAATAAGATAAGGTTGAACATGTTGGTAAGTCTCCGCTAATTTGCTGCGGCAATTCAAATATATACCAAAAATGATTTTTCACTTTCAGCTTGAGAACTTCATCCCCATAAATTTGTTATAGAACACATGAATGCAAAGCAATTTTGGTTCATCTGCCTCGCTTTTGGCACTATGAACTGTACCTACTCGCAACAAACCCCTAAAAAAGAAAAAATCCCCATGCAGGAGAATGAGCAGAAACCGCCCGTATATTCCCGAACGGATACCAATAAACTATCCATAGAGAATGCTGAATGGAAAAAGATGCTGTCACCCGAGGTCTTTTACATTGCTCGGATGAAAGGAACAGAGCGTCCCTGGACCAGTAAGTTCGAAAAATTTGAAGAGAAGGGCACTTACTATTGTGCAGCTTGTGGCAATGCCCTTTTCAGGAGCGACACGAAATTTGAGAGTGGTTGTGGTTGGCCCAGTTTCTATGAGCCCATTACTGCGAAAAGCATCATTTATATTGAAGACCGTACGATTGGGATGGTCCGTACTGAGGTACAATGTGGCCGTTGTGAGGCGCATCTGGGTCATGTTTTTGAAGATGGTCCGCCCCCGACCGGCCTCCGATATTGTATAAATGGTGTCATTCTTGATTTCGAAAAAGCCCAAAAGGCGGAAAAGACCTACAAAAAAGAAAAATCCTGAGAAGTTTTATTACATGACAAAGCCGGTCAAATATTGGCCGGCTTTGTCATGTGTGATAGATGATGAAGGTTACTTGACTTCATTCATCTGTATGTTCAGAACCACCGCTACTTCGTCAGCCACAACAAGCCCGCCGGCTTCCATGGCGCGATTCCATTTAAGGTTGTAATCAAATCGCTTGATTGTTGTAGTGGCTTTGAATCCGGCTTTCTTCCCACGCTGGGTGTTCAATACACCACCGTAAGTGACCTCCCAAACGGCAGGTTTGGTCACATCCCTGACGGTCATGTTGCCGGATAACTGGTATTTGTTGCCTCCGAGGGGTTTCATGGCAGTACTGACAAATTTGATCTCAGGGAATTGGGTGGTGTTGAAGAAATCATCTCCCTTCAGATGTTTGTCCCGGTTTTCGTTATCGGTGCTGATGGATGTAGCATCAATGGTGAAGCTGATCTTCGCATCAGAGAAATCGGCTTTCGTGTGCTCCATCGAACCGTCGAAAACCCTGAAGCTTCCGTCCACCTCGGATATTGCCATATGGGTGACGGTGAATTTCACATTGGAGTGTGACTTGTCAACTGCCCATTTGCCGCCTTGTGCCATGCCATTTGTCGCCAGCAAAATGCTGATTGCCATTGCGATGAATTTTCCTGTAAGTCTCTGCATATGTCTCTATTTTGATTTTTTAACTATTGAATATTCACTAAATTCCGAAATCTAAATCAGATGAACATGAAGTTTGGACGTTTTTTCACGATCATACTTGCACTCACAGCTAGTATTCCTGCTTTTTTATCTTCTGTTGCCATTGCCCAGAAGGTCAGTCTCGACAGGTTTTCGAGTTGGAAACCCCGCAATATCGGTCCTGCCGGCATGAGTGGACGGATCACAGCCATCGATGCACTGGTGGATGACCCAAGGGTCATCTATCTGGGTTCGGCGTCAGGTGGAGTATGGAAGACCACCAACAGCGGTGCTTCATGGTTGCCTGTTTTCGATGAACAACCCCTTTTGAATATTGGATCGATCGCCATCCAGCAGAATAACCCTGCTGTCGTATGGGTGGGTACAGGAGAGGGAAATCCAAGGAATTCGCTGAATCTGGGTGAAGGAATGTACAAGACCCTCGATGCCGGAAAGACATGGCAGCGGATGGGTCTGGAGAAGACAAGAAATATCCATCGGATACTCGTGGACCCCCTAAAGCCGGAGACGGTTTATGCCGGTGCCATTGGAAATCCTTACGCTGAACATCCGGAACGGGGTGTTTTCAAGACCACCGATGGCGGGGAAAGCTGGAAACGAATCCTTCATACCAATGATACTTCCGGAGTCGCTGATATGGTGATGGACCCTTCCAATCCTAACAAGCTTTTCGTGGCCATGTGGCAGCACCGTCGTACGCCGTGGAGTATGCACAGCGGTGGTCCCGGCAGCGGACTCTTCATGACCATCGATGGGGGAAAGACCTGGAAGAAGCTCGGGAAAGCCGAGGGACTGCCGGATGGTGATTACGGCCGGATAGGGCTTGCGATCTCCCGGAGCAACCCCAACAGGGTGTATGCACTCGTCGAAGCCACACGCAATGGTCTCTACATGAGTGATGATGGCGGATATAATTGGACGCTCGTCAACAGCGATCCGCAATGGGTCAGCAACCGACCTTTCTATTTTCAGGAGATAGCCTGCGACCCGCAGAATGAAAACCGACTTTGGCTGATCTACCAGATGATTTCAGTGAGTGAAGATGCGGGAAAAACTTTCAAGGTGAACATCCCTTACAATGGAATTCATCCTGATCACCACGCTTTCTGGATCCATCCGAAGGATGGAAACTTGATCATCGAAGGCAATGACGGTGGCATCGGTATCACGCGTGACAGGGGAAACAACTGGGTGTTCGATGAAAAGCTCCCGGTCGGTCAATTCTACCATATCAATGTCGACAATGAGACGCCCTATAACGTGATGGGTGGCATGCAGGACAATGGAAGCTGGCGTGGCCCTGCCTATACCTGGATAGATGGGGGCATAAAAAACTACTATTGGCAGAACCTTTGGGGCGGCGACGGCTTCGATGTCATGCCCGATCCGGATAATGCTGATTGGGTTTATGCCATGAGCCAGGGTGGCTCGGTCGGTCGATATAATGTTAAAACCGGTGAACAATGGTATATCAAACCGCCGCCAACCGACGTGAAGACCAGACTCCGCTTCAACTGGAATGCCGCCATCGCACAGGACCCTTTTGACCGGTCAACCATTTATTTTGGCAGCCAATATCTACATAAAAGCACCAACAAAGGGGTGAGCTGGGAAACGATCTCCTCGGATCTTACCACAAATGACAGCATTAAGATCGATCAAACCAATAATGGTGGTATCTCGGTCGATATCACCGGCGCAGAGAACTTCTGTACCATCCTCACCATTGCTCCGTCCTTCAAAGAAAAAGGGGTCATTTGGGCCGGTACCGATGATGGGAATGTGCAGCTCACACGCGATGGAGGTCGGAGCTGGACAAGCTTCCGGGGTAAGATACCAGGCATGCCCACGGGCGCCTGGATCCCGCAGATACAAGCTTCCAGGCATAATGCCGGAGAGGTTTTTGTCGTATGCAACGACTATCGAAGAGGGGATTTCAAGCCATATATTTTCCGCACAACCGATTATGGAAAGACCTGGACAAGACTGGCAGATGAAAAGAAAGTAACCGGTTATGCACTCTGCGTGTTGCAGGATCCCACCGAGCCCAACCTCATCTTTGCCGGAACAGAACAAGGGCTTTGGGTGAGTTTGGACAATGGCGTCAATTTCGAGCAATGGAAAAATGGATATCCCTCTGTATCAACCTATGATCTTGCGATCCAGGAGCGGGAGGCGGACCTTGTCATAGCAACCTTTGGAAGATCGATTTGGGTACTTGATAATATCCGTCCGTTGCGCGCACTGGCCGCCGTGAAGGGTCAATTGAAAAGAGAATTTCTGTTATTCGGCTCATCCGACGCTATCCAGGCTCAGTTCAGCAATGCCCCCGGATATGAATGGAGCACATGGGGTTTGTGGGATGCAGACAACAGACCAAGGGGTGCTTCCGTATCATGGTTCTCCAATCCGGATACGGCATTTGCAAGAAAAACAGGAAAAGCATCCGATAGCCTCAGGATACGGATATACAATGAAAAAAATGAACAGGTCAGAAATCTGAACTGGGCTTCAATCAAGGGGTTTAATCGGCAGAATTGGGGTTTGGAAGGGAAAGGTTACCGTATGCCGGGCTCACCGAAGCCCCGGTCCGGTAGTCAGGAATGGGGAGGGCAGCCCGTCATGCCCGGCCGATATAAGATCGTGGCAGAACAGTCAGGTCAAAAGGATTCCACATGGATCATGGTGAAGGATGATCCCCGTCTGGGTGACCGCACGGAAATTCGAATCGCACAACAAAACATGCGGGATCGCCTCAGGGTTAGCGGCGACCGGCTGACAGAAGCTTTGGATAAGCTATCGGATGCTGAAGACGTTTTAGCTAAAGTTGAAACACAGTATAAGGATCTTAAAGGCGCCTCTGCTGATTCTATCCGAAAGTCGACAAAGGCCATGCAGGATTCCGTGCGCTCCATCCGTGAATTCATCAGCGGGAAGCGCCAGACAAGGCAGGGCTATGGTCAAATGCCTCAGATCACTGTTATGAACCAGTACCAGCAGGCAAGCCAGGCCATATCCGCCAAACCCGTTATACCCGGTGCACAGGAAATCATGCTCGTCGAACGTGCGGAGCTGCTCATCGGCGAGGGTGCAGGAAGGATTGACCGCTTTCTGACTGGTCCATGGAAAGGATATAAAGCCCAGGTGGAGCATGGCAAACCTGATTATTTTGCTCCTAAAACACCCTGAACGCAACAGCATTGATGTCAAATACGGACAGGCCGTTTCCCATATCCCCGATTCCCGGGGCATGGGAAGCGGCTTTTTCAGTTCAGCAGGGAAAAGAGAAGATATTGTCGGGAACGTTCAGAGTGGTATTTTTGCCCCCTGATCGACACCGACAAATTTAAATTACCGCATATATGAGTACCAAACCAGTACTTTCTCAGTTATCTGATACGCTTATCGGATCTGAGATCGTAAGGATGAATGGGGAGATCAGGGAGAAGATGAGTACTGGTGAACGTATTTTCAACTTCACTATAGGAGACTTTGATCCTTCCATATTCCCCATCCCGCATGAGCTTGAGGAAGAAGTGATTTTTGCTTACCGCCAGCATCTGACAAACTACCCTGCCGGAGAAGGTGAAGCGGATTTGCGTAAAGCTGTTTCGCGCTTCATAGCTGATCGGGAAGGATTGGAGTTTAACATGGATGAGATCCTCATCGCATCCGGTGGGCGGCCATTGATTTATACTTTTTTCAGGGCTGTTGCCGATCCCGGGGATAAGATCATCTACCCCGTACCATCCTGGAATAACAACCACTATGTACATTTTGTGGATGGAAAGCATTGTGTGGTTGAAACCCTTTTTGAGAATCACTTCATGCCAACTGCGGAAGATATCCGACCGCATCTGGAAGATGCAGTTGTGCTGGCACTCTGCTCTCCTCAGAATCCAACGGGCACGACATTCACAAAGGATCAGTTGCAAGCCATCTGTGATATGGTGGTTGAGGAAAATCTGCGCCGCAGTCCGGATGCCAAGAAGTTACATATCCTTTTCGATCAGATCTACTGGCAGCTAACATTCGGGGAAACGGAACATTTCAATCCGGTTACCCTGAGGCCTGAGCTAAGACCCTATACCGTATTCGTTGATGGCATCAGTAAATGCTTTGCAGCAACAGGAGTGCGTGTGGGTTGGGGATTGGGTCCGTCACATATCATCTCAAAGATGAAAGCCATCTTATCTCATCTGGGCGCCTGGAGCCCTCTGCCGGAACAAAGGGCCACCTCAAGGTATCTGATGCAGAAAGGGTCTGTGGATCAATACCTCAAGGTATTGAAGTCGGGGTTGAACGAACGTTTGCAGAAGATTTTCAATGGGTTCCGCCAACT
>JBIKIB010000480.1:0-2705 GCA_044361845.1 Chitinophagaceae bacterium
ATCTGCACAACGAGAATTTCTTCCGGGTGGACTGGATCAATGAACTCAGGATTCGCGGCAGCTACGGCTACACCGGCAACCAGGGCATCGACAACTTCGAATCACAGGGACTGTATAATGCCGGATCTGACTATAACTTCTCCTCCGGACTGAGTATTTCGCAGCTCGCGAACGACAACCTCACCTGGGAGAAGAACATACCGCTCGATCTCGGAATGGATTTCTCCCTGCTGAAGGGAAGGCTGTCAGGCAGTTTTGACTGGTATACCCGTACGACCAGCAACCTGCTGGTGAGCCAGTCGATCCCCAGTGTGAACGGCGTCACCAGCATCACGGTGAACAATGGAGCGATGCAGAACAAAGGCATTGAGATCGCATTATCATCGGTGAATATCTCCCCTTCAGGAAGGGGTGGTTTCAAATGGGTGACCGACCTCAACTTCACCCGCAACCGCAACAAGATCACAGAGATCGACTCCCTGTTCTCGAATAACGGCGCCTATTACAGAAGGGTCGGCAATGATTACTACAACCATTTCCAGCGTGGGTATGCAGGTGTGAATCCGGCCAATGGAGAAGCACTCTGGTACACCGACAATGACAAGGACTCCACGACCAATGTCTTCACCACCGCATTGCCGAGGCTGGTGTCAGGCAGTGCCCTGCCAAAGTTCTATGGAGGGATGACCAACAGCTTCTCCTATAAAAGCTTCCAGCTGAGTTTTCAGCTCTATGTCTTTTGGGGGAATATGATCTATGACGAGTACGGCTACCTGCAGAAAACCGATGCGAACCTCGGATTCTCCGATCAGAGCAATGGCATGAGCCGTTATGAATTCAACAGGCGCTGGACGACACCGGGTCAAGTGACAGATGTTCCCAAGCCGGATTTCCTCGGCACCCAGTCATCCGCCGGCAGCTACGAAAGCACACGCTTCCTGTACAACGGCAGCTATGTCAGGCTTCGGGATATCTCGTTCTCCTACACGTTGCCAAAGAACTTCCTTGCCAAAGCGAAGGTCAGTTCGACAAGGCTATATGTGCGCGGACAGAATCTCTATACATGGGTGAAGGACAAGCGCTACAATACCGATCCGGAAGTGGGGATCGACGGCGTCATGTCTCAGCGACCACCCGTTTTCAGGACCATCCTGTTCGGCATAGACATTTCACTTTAATCCATCGACAACCTGAACGTCAAGATCATGAAAAAGACATACATAGCCATACTCCTCTCGGGCACCATGCTGTTGGGCGCTTGCAAGAAGGATTTCCTCAATATCCGCCCGCAACAAAGCGTGTTCACGGATGACGTATTCTCCAGCATGCCCACGGCGAGGGCTGCCGTCAACGGCCTCTATTCGCTGATGCAGTCATACAGCTACTACGGCCGGGACGCGATGGTGATACCCGAGGTGATATCAGACAATGCCACCCGGAGCGTACGCACCGGTAACAGGTACACGGGGATGAATACCATGACCCATACCGCCACGGATGCGAATGTGAGCCGCATGTGGACGCAGATGTACCAGGTAGTGACCAATGCGAACGCCATCATCGCCAATGAGGAAAAACTCAAGGCCATCATCACACCCTTGCAGCAAGAGGAGTTCGGTCAGCTTATCGGCGAGGCCTATGCCGTTCGTGCACTGGCGTATTTCGACCTTGTGAAATTCTTCGCCCGACCGCTCAACCACACCGCTGATGGGTCACATCTCGGAGTACCTCTGGTACTGAAGCCGGTGACAAAGGTCGATGAAGTGGTCTATCCCGCGAGGAATACCGCAAAAGAGGTATATGACCAGATCGATAAGGATATCGCAGAGGCATTGAAACGCCTGCCCGCATCCGGGGATGTGTACAGCAATGGCAGCATCAACAGCAGCTTCGCGAAGATCCGCATGAATAAATGGGGGACACTCGCACTCAAGGCCAGGGTCTCGATCTTCCGCGAAGACTGGAGCAGTGCCGTATCAGCCGCAACGGAAGTCATCAACTCCGGCAAGTTCAGCCTCTTCAGCTACGGCTCCATGGTGCAGGATTTCAGAACACCCAATAACAACGAGTCGATCTTCGAGGTATCGAACAACACCAACGATAACCCAGGCACTGATGGCATCGCATATATCAGCAGCCAGCAGGGTTACGGAGAGGTATTGGGCACACGCACCTCGATGAATAGCCGCAGCACAGGCACTACACTCAGCACTTTCAGGGCACTCTTCGAAGCCTACAGTGCGACCGATGTGCGGCGCAATTTCGTTGCCCTTGGCGACAGGAACTCCCTCGGCGGTGAAAAGAGCGTGCCCCTCGCTTTGAAATACACGAATATCGTCACCTTCCTGGAGAACATAAAAGTGTTGCGGTTTGCGGAGATGTATCTGTCACGTGGCGAAGCACTGGCAAGACTCGCCGTGCTGAACAGCGACGGGAATGCATTGACCGCATCAATGACAGATATCAACCTCATCCGAAAATCGAGGGACACATCATCCCTGACGAGACCATTTTCCGCTTCACTGCTGGCCACACCGCCGACCGGCAGTATCCGCGCCACGGCATACCTCGACAGCATCATCGTGGAGAGAAGAAAGGAGTTCGCACTGGAGGGCCAGCGGTTGTTCGACCTTAACCGCACCAAGACCAACTTCGTGAAGATCAATTCCGGAGGTAACAGTGCATCCAGACTCATACAGTACACA
>JBIKIB010000481.1:0-2693 GCA_044361845.1 Chitinophagaceae bacterium
ATATGTCTATGCTGAGTGTAAGCAGAACGCAGAGTCTCCAACAGATGAAATTCTACATTACGAATTCAGGAACCGGCAATAAAACATATTTTCTGCATTGGCATGAGACGTATACGGGTGTTAGTGCTTCAGTTGATGATATTGCACCATCCTATTCGCAGTCCAACAACAATTCGAACCGCTTTTATGCCGTAAAAATTCAATGATAGTTACACCCTTTCTCCTGATGAGGATTTGGTTCAGGTTCCATCCCAGCCATTTCACCATTAGGGTCCATTGCCTGGATCAGATAGGAAACCCTGCAAGAATTTGTCAGCCGTATCCCTTTGATGCTGGTCAATGATCATTTCCGTGTTGCAGATATGCAGTTCCTTTTCCTGACTTCAAATTGCATCCTGTGTCATGGAATGATACTTTCTAAATCCTGGCTCTAAATGTATTAAGGTGATGGTGTAGGCAATCTTTACGACGTATGAACAATTATAAGGATCCTTTATAGAGGCTTTTTGTTCGCTGCTGTCAAGATCCTCCCTTTTCTGAAAATATGATTCATCACATCAAATCAATTTCTCTCATGAGATACCTCATTTTCGGCTGTCTGCTCCTCTTTTCGAGGGAGACAAAGGCCCAGTTCTACCTCGCCGCGGGTGAAACCATAAAAATATCATCGCCCAATGTATTCTATGTGATGGAAGACCTGGTGAACAACAGCACCATTGGATACATCACCCTCAGCGGCGGTAATGCGCAAAACGTCAGCGGTACGGGTACGATCACCCACCTGGTGGTGGACAAGAGCGCCGGCACCGCCACGGTCTCCAGCGGCCGGCAGACACTAACGGGTACGGTTACCCTTACAACCGGAACCCTGGATGCCAACGACCGGCTCACCCTGAAAAGTGATGTCAACGGTACCGCAAGGGTGCTGTCGCATTCCACCACATCCACACTAACGGGTAAGGTTACCGTAGAACGCTATATCGACGTCGAGGGACGCAACAAACACTGGCGGTCACTGGGATTCCCCTATAGCGGTAACCTGACACTCACATCCATCAGCGGCATGTCGATCAATACCGATGCCGCCAACAGGTCTGTGATGTACTTCAACGAGTCGGCCGACAACGCCCTATATGGCAATACCGGCATGCGCAATGCGGGCTATGTGGGCTTCAGTGCCTTGTCAGAGAATCTCCCCGGTGGCCGTGGCGTGCTGGCATGGCTCTATGGCAACAGCGGTGGGACGCCCGGCCAGGGCACGATGACGGGTAGCCTCACGATCTCCTCTTCCGGTACCCTCAACGAAGACGGTAACGCCGTGTCGCTGCCGGTGTATTACACGACCGCTGCAACCTACAGGGGCTGGAACCTGGTGTCGAATCCCTTTGCCTCCAACATCGACTGGCAGGGCGTATCCAGGACGAATATCGATGATGCCATCTACCGCTGGGATCCACAAGTGGCGAACTGGACAGCCTGCAATTCATCCGGCGGGAATACCGGCGGGGCAGACAGGTACATCGAGTCGGGCGGAGCCTTTTTCGTGCATGCCAATGCCGCCAATCCGGTACTCACGGTCCCGCAATCGGCCAAGACGGGCACTGCCACCACGAAAACACATTTCTCCCGCAACCCATACACGATGGCGCTTCCATCGGAGCGGGCACCCGGCACCAGCAGCATGCCCCGGCTCACCGGCATACGGATAAAGGCATCCGGCATGGGAAACCCCCTACCGGAAGAGAACTATATCGACATCTCACAATCTGATGCCACCGAAGGCTTCGACACAAAATACGATGCCGGTTCGATGGCCCGGTCCTCCGGTACAGGCATCTCCTTGCGCGATAAGTCCGGTAAGGTTTATGTCATGCAGTTCGATAAGCCCATCACAGAGGCCGGTAGCGAGAAACGCTACTACCCACTCATCGTCACCACACCGCAGGCGGGCAGCACGAATATCGAACTGACCACAGAAGGGAACTGGAACCCACGGAATAGCATCAGCCTCATCGACCAGCAGGAACAAAAAACCTTCCTGATGTCGGGCAATACGCTCCGCTATGCCTTCCGGATGGATAAACTCAGGGATGAGGGCCGGTTCCTGGTGGCGATCAACCACGTAGCCTCCGGGACGGAGGAGACTTCCGCCTCGCTCTGCCTGCGGATCCTCGGTAACCCCGTCTCCAAAGAATCGGTGGATATCCTCGTCACGCACCCGACGGCCATGCCCAAACGCTGGGTGTTGACCAACGCGAGCGGACAAACCCTGCACACAGGATCGTTCACCATCACGAAAGGGAATGTGCAATACCGGATCCACACTCCGGGGATGCGCATCACCGGTCAGTACCAGCTGCAGGTGGAGATGGACAACGGAGAACAGCAAACGGTAAGGGTCATGCGCAAGTAGCAGACAGCCAGACGAGGCATCATTCACACCCAAACAAAAAACATGATCAGAACAACCATACTGCGGATCCTGCTTGCCACGATCCTGCTATTTTCCCTGGAGACCGGCTTGCAGGCACAGGATGACCTGCTGGCAACAGAGGACACCCCTCCTCCGAATCCCGGACAGGACGTCCCCGTCGACGGTGGTATTTCACTCCTCCTGGCCGCCGGTGTGGCCTATGGCATCAAACGAACCCGGAAGGGAAAAAGAGACGACTAACATAGCGGCAGGCATACCG
>JBIKIB010000482.1:0-2689 GCA_044361845.1 Chitinophagaceae bacterium
GATCACTGAAACGAAGCAGGCAACCGATAATAAAACATGACGACGGATATCCATGGTAAATGATTTTAAACATCCCGGTAAGATGATAGACACCAGCACGGGAAACATTGGGGCGTTTGTACAAAACAATCCCTTTTGAGGGGCTTTTGAAAATTATTTTTTCCACTGCCAATTTTCGAAGGGACCGGTGCTCATGGATCATTCCGGCTTCCGTTTTTTCAGCAATAGCTGATACATATGTTCGCTACCTCAAATACCTTCATCACGATCTTGCATTTTAGGTCTATGATGAATTCAGTGGATGGATGCTGCCATCACAGGACTTGAGAAGGTCTCGCACACCGGGATCGTAAAGAATTTGCAGCCAGTCCGTGCCAGCTTCCGCATGTGCATACTCATCGACCGGTTTATATTTATATTTATTTTTCATGTTGCTTTGCCTTCTCTAATAGCCAGTGCACCCAGCTTTCCGCAGCCTTATGATTCCCGAAATCGGATGGCAGCTTCCTGCCATCCAGGTATTCGTTGTAGATCCACGGATCCCCGAGTGCAAAAACGGTCCCCCTGCCCTGCTGAGAAACAGCCATGACTACTGTACCATTGTGATCAACAACGCTTTTCGCCGGTGGCGTCAAGCTCAGGCTGCTGTATTCCTTGATATAGAGTTTCACGCCCTTTCCGAAGATGGGGTGACCGTCAGGCACGAACACCGCGCCTTCCGGAAAACGATCCGACTGGACTCGGTTCCGGCTGTCAAGGTTGAATTGTATACCGAAGCGGGCAGCCAGTGCATTGACATGTGAAAACTCCGCATTGCCGGTGTCGTTTCCGAGCAATACCAGCACGCCCCCGCCCCGGACCCATTTCACGATGGCTTCCGCAGAAACATCATCGATGTAGTTCGGCTTCGGACTTTCCTTCTCCGTGTCAGGATCCACGATGATATAGACCGATGCCTGGCCTAGGGAGACCGCATCAGGAGCCACATCGAGGGAAGATGTTCGGGCACCATGACGACGAAAAATCTCCCCCAGCAGTGCATAGCCTGGATTTGCCCTATCCTCCCAGGTATAATGCCAGCGGATCATGGTACCCGTCGCATCCTTTTTCCATTCATTGTTGTAATACCTGTCAAGCAGTACCGTCTTGCCTTTGCCGGGCTTAGGGGCGTCCTGCCATTCCAGCTCGGTGGCACAGAGGATGAATGCACCGATGCCTTTCGGATCGTTCACCACCACCGGCTCACTCATGTAATACTCGAAACTCCCATCACGGTAAGGCTTTCCGCCAAGGCCGGAGACCGCTACGGTGCCCTTCAGATCCACATTCCCCGAAGCATCGGTCATCACGAAGGCCTTCAATATGCCATCCCAGGCCTGCCGGGCCTTCGCCAGATAGGATTCGGGCAGAACGCCCAGCCTTACACCCTTCGCATACGTATAGGCGAGCATGCAGGAGGCAGAGGCCTCGGGATAATTACCGGCCCGTGAGGGAAGGTCCGGTATGTCGTACCATAGTCCGGACTTCCTGTCCTGCACGCGGGAAGTAGCCGCAGCGAAGCGCAGGAGAATTTCGGTTATGCGTTTCCGTTGGGCATGATCCGCAGGCAGATGCTCCAGCACATCCACCAAAGCCATTCCGTACCAGCCGAGGCTGCGGCCCCAGATATGCGGTGACTTGCCGGTTTGCCTGTCGGCCCATGTTTGTGCACGGCTTTCATCCCATCCATGGTGCAGCAAACCCGACCGGTCGTCCCTTGCATAACGCTCCATGAGTACGAACTGCCGTACGACGTCGTTGAAGACGGAATCCTCATGGAACAGCGCGGCATATTCGGCATGGAAAGGCTGAGCCATATAGAGTCCATCAAGCCACATCTGTGATGGATATATGTTCTTATGCCAGAATCCTCCCTCTGTGGTCCGGGGATGGGTCAGCAGCTGATCCCTCAAGTGTTTGGATGCTTTCCTGTATTTATCTTTTCCCGTGACCTTATAAAGCATCAACAGCAGTTTGCCATTGTTGAGATGGTCGATATTATATTCATCAGGCCTGTATCCACTGATGCTGCCATCCTCTCTGACGTAGAAATCCATGCACTGCTGGATATACCGGAACCACTTGCCATCACCGGTGGCTTCCCAAACCTTCTCCATGCCTTTCAGGATCACGCCCTGGTCGTATCGCCACTTCGCTGACTTATCCCCCGAGAGCAGGAAAGAATCCGGCCAGAGCCGCATCGCAGTGGCCGACATCCGCTCACTCCAACCCGTCTGTGCATCTGGCTGCAAGGTCATCAGCATGAGCAGGTAAGTGATAAGAAGTCGAATGGTTCGTGGGGAAAATCGTTTCATGTGTGTAAATTATTGATTCGTCGCATGTCCATGCGAAAATTTGATCCGGGTCTCACATCAACGGCCGTTTCCGGCCTGCTGCATTCCCTGGCTGTTGATGTACACTTCCACGTTCATATAATAGCGATGCTGGGTACGCCGCAAGCCATCCGATGAGTCCGGGGGTTGACACGATATACACTTTCCCACCCCATAAGCCATTGGAGAACTTCCAAAACCCCTCGGCACCGGGGAAAGCGATGGCCTGCTCTTTCCTGAGGTCATGCCCGCCGGAAGAAATATGCGGAGCTCCTTCGAAGTACACCACATGAAGGAAAAAAAGTGTTATAACGGCA
>JBIKIB010000483.1:0-2688 GCA_044361845.1 Chitinophagaceae bacterium
GTTTGCCAGCGTCCTGACCCGTGATCTTTGTATTTATTTTCGGTGGAGATAGAACGAATTCGCCTGTGCGGTACAGGTCACGACCAGGTCGTTGATGCATACATGTGCCGGTTGGTTGGCGCAGTAAAGGACGATATCCGCGACATCCTTTGCCGCCAGCGGCTCATACCCCGCATATACGGAGTCGGCAGTCGGCTTATCACCCTTGAATCGCACCATCGAGAATTCCGTGTCGGCCGCACCCGGATGCACGGCGGTGACCTTGATGGCATGCTTCAACAGATCGACACGCATGGCTTTGCTGATGGCATCCACCGCATGCTTCGATGCACAATAGCCGTTGCCTTTTTCATACACTTCTTTTCCTGCGATCGATCCCATGTTGATGATATGTCCGCCGCCACCCTTGCGCATCAGGGGGAGTATGGCCTTGGTGACGTACATCAGTCCTTTCACGTTCGTATCCATCATCACTTCCCAGTCGTCGAGGTCAGTGTCTTCGAAATGATCGCGGCCCAGTGCAAGGCCTGCATTGTTCACCAGGATGTCGATGGGCTTCCAAGCGTCGGGGATCGATGCCATCGCATCAAATACCTGTTTACGATCCTGTACGTCAAAAGCGAGTGTCAGTACGTTCACGCCCGTTGATCCCGTGATCTCTTTTTCGATGGCGTCGAGCCTGTCTTTTCGTCTTCCGGTGAGGATGACATGGTCGCCATGGGCGGCGAACTGTTCTGCGATGGCCTTGCCGAAACCGGATGTGGCACCGGTGACAAGGATGTTGCGATGGGCCATAGTGAAATGTTCGTGTTGATTTTTATTGTCCTTATATCTATTTATCACAAAAACTGTTCGATCCCTTTCCGTAGCGTCCGAAAGGTAATGGACCCGGGAACTGCCGGAAAGGTCGTGCATTGGCTGCAAAGGCATGGTGCATTGCATGATCCGGGCTGTAGCGGGTATTCCACCGGTGCATTGCTGCTCAGCGGATGATCGTCACGGTACCTTTCTTGTAGATGACCTGGCCGGTGTATGCGGTTCCCCGGACATGCCAAACATAGGTGTCATTGGGCTGGTCCTTGCCCTTTATCCTGCCGTCCCATCCTTTGCCGAACTGTGCTGTGCTGAATACGAGGTTCCCCCATCGGTCATAGACTTTAAAGAATTCGATCTCGCTCACACCCACTGGTATCGGGGTGAGTACATCATTGAGCCTATCGCCATTTGGGGTGAAGGCAGATGGCACGAATATATCCGGTTCCGTTTTGAACACCCGGATGCGGAGGGTGTCGTAGGCGAAGCATCCTGCAGTGGTGGTGACTTTCAGGAGATACATCATATCGTCATCGAGCACGGAGGTGGGATCGGGGATATTGGCATCACTCAGGCCGGTGGGTGGGGTCCACTCGTAGTAGTCACCTCCGTTTGCCTGCAGTTGCAGGGGTTGACCCACCACTATGGTGGTATCGTTGCCTGCAAATGCCCTCACAGCCGGAAGCACGGTTATGCGTACGGTATCAAAAGATGCTTTTGGGCATCCCTTGTTATCGCGGACGGCGACGCGGTAAGCGGTCGACTGCAGTGGGTATGCCAGCGGATCGGCGATCTGGTTGTCTGATAGTCCCAATGAGGGCGACCACCGGTACGCATTCCCGCCCGATGCCGAGAGCCTTATGGTATCGTCATAGCAGATCGTTGCATCCGGGCTGATCGTGACCGTGGGATATGGGACGGTCGTAACCCTGACAGCATCCGTGGAAACGCAGCTCCCGATGCTTGCCGACACCTGATAGAGTGTCGTTTGTGTCGGGGTAGCGAGGGGATTCTTCAGGGATGGGTCATCCAGGGTCGCAATCGGCAGCCACTGGAAGCGTAGCCCGTCGCTTTTCAGTTTCAGACGGACCGTGTCGGTCAGGCAGATGGTGGTGTCATTTCCTGCGTCGACGGACACGAACTGTTTGACATCCACGAATACGGAATCCGAAGCCTCGCAGCCCGGGGCGGAGACGAGGCTGATATAGTATTTGGTGGGTACCAGCGGATATGCCAGCGGGTTGGGGATATCAGGGTTACTCAGTCCGGTGGATGGTGTCCATTTGACAGTACCGACTCCGCGGGCCTGCAATTGTAGGGTGTCCCTGGCGCATATGACGGTGTCATTGGTCCGCTGTATGACAGGCTTGTCGAGTACATTGATCGTTTTTTCCACAGTATCCCTGCAGCCTTTGCTGGAAGCCACGATGAGTTGAACCTGATAGCTCCCTGATGTTGGGTATGCGTAGGTAGGATCGGGGGTGGTGGCGATATCTGGATTTATGAGGGGATTGCCGAATGACCATCTCCAGCTGTTGACGGTGCCGAATGTCGCCTTTGACGTATCCGTGAATTGGAACGGAATGTTCTTGCAGGATTCGAGTACCAAGAAGCCTGCCGAAAATTTCGGGAATACCTTTGCCAACGTATATGCGGTATCGGTGCATTCTTCCCCGCGGTTGGTGATCAGCATGACTTTATACACGCCGGTATCAGGGTATGTGAAGGTGGGCCTTGCGATATTGGATGTATCTGTTGCGATGCCATCGACGCCGAAGTCCCAGAAAAAGTTCCGGATGAGGGGACTGCTGCTTTTATTCTGGAAAGTGAGGACGTAGCCGTCACAATTGATATAGTCCGGGTCAAGGTCAGCTG
>JBIKIB010000484.1:0-2685 GCA_044361845.1 Chitinophagaceae bacterium
GCAAACTCTGTCGTGTTCAGGGCTACTGTGGAACGGTCGCCAAAATCACCTGTTCTTATACCGTCTTCGAGGGTGTAGAGCAGTGCATTCTCGATGATGGCAGCATTCTCCATGAGTCCCAGGTGTCGCAGCATGGCCAATCCGCTCAGCAGAAGCGCCGTAGGGTTTGCGATGTTTTTTCCCGTGATGTCGGGTGCAGTTCCGTGGACCGCTTCGAAAATGCAGATATGATCCCCGATATTGGCTGATGGTGCAAAGCCCAGGCCACCCACCAGTCCGGCACAGAGATCACTGACGATATCTCCCTGCAGGTTGGTCAGTACCACCACATCGAACTGGTCAGGGCGAGTGACGAGTTTCATGCATAGGTCGTCCACGATCACGTCATCCGCCTTGATCTCAGGATATTCCCGAGCCACTTCGTAGAAGCATTCCAGGAATAGTCCGTCGGTGATTTTCATGATGTTCGCCTTGTGTCCGCAAGTAATGCGAAGGGTATTCTTTTTTCGGGCCATCTCAAAGGCGTAACGGATCACCTGAAGACTTCCCGGTCTGGTGATGAACCTGCGGCTTAGTGCTACATCATGCGTGAGCATGTGCTCTATTCCGCCGTATGTATCTTCAATGTTTTCCCTGACGACCGTGATGTCTATCGGTATACCGGCTTTGCTGAACACGGTATCCACACCATGCAGTGTCTGGAAAACACGTTTATTGGCGTAAGTGTTCCAGGTCTTTCGGGCGGTTACGTTCACACTCTTGACACCTTTACCTTTTGGGGTCTCCATCGGGCCTTTGAAAAGAATGCCCAGTGTCTCGATCGTTTGCTGAGCCTCCGGCGTCATTCCGGTGGAATATCCTTTATCGAAGACCCATTTCCCCATGTCCACATATTCGTATTCCAACGAAATTTTTTGTGCATCGAAGATCGAGATGACTGCCTGCATGATCTCCGGACCTATCCCATCTCCTTTGGCAACTGCGACTCTCATATAGCTATTCAATTATGTGTTATCAAAACCGGAATTTTTGATGTTCCGTTGGTATGGCAAAAATAATCCCAAATGGCCATTGGGAAAACATATAAAACAAAACCTGGTCTGATGCGTTTGTAATTTTGTAGTTTTATTATTAAAACCATCTCGTCTATGGTATCAAAAGTGACGGAGGGTGTGAAGGTCACCGTGGAAAGTTTCTATCAACCGGATTATTCCAATCCGATGAATGCAGAATTCATGTTCGCTTACAGGGTCACCATTGAAAACCACAATGCATTTGCAGTGCAACTCCTGCGCAGGCATTGGCATATCTTCGACAGCAATGCTTCGCGTAGGGAGGTCGAAGGCGACGGCGTTGTCGGTATACAGCCGAAGATCATACCCGGTGACCGATATCAATACATCAGTGGGTGTAATCTTAAAACCGAGATGGGCAAGATGCACGGCACTTATACCATGCTCAATCTGGAAAAGAACAAGGAATTCGTGGTCAATATCCCTGTCTTTCATATGACCGTTCCTTTTAAGATGAACTGACCCCCACCTTGCGATGTTTGCATAATTCGTATCTTTGCAAGGCATTTGAGATTGCATCAGGAAATTTCCATACATGGGTATGCTCCCGTTTTTTTGGTTTTCCCCACTTCACAATTGCACGTTTCAATCATGAAAATTCAGCATAGCCACAAACCCTAAAGCATATCATATGTACAATGTGACCTTCAATAACAAGAACAAGGTCTTCTTCAATGCATTAAAAGCATCTGTCGATACTTACTTCAAAGAGAACAACCTGAAAACCACGGGCAACTGGCGTTTATATTCCAAAACACTGATCCTTATTCCTGGTGCAGTTGGGTTGTATTTAGCCCTTTTGTTCGTTCCCATGAACCCTATACTTGCCATCGTCCTATGTGGCATTCTTGGTGTAGGGATGGCATCCATTGGCTTCAATGTGATGCACGATGCCTGTCATGGAAGTTTCTCCACTCGCTCATGGGTCAATGAGGTGTTCGGACTGACACACAATTTCCTCGGAGGCAATGCCACACTCTGGAAGCTGAAACATAACATCGTTCACCATACGTATACCAATGTCGATGGAATTGATGATGATATCAACAACATGCCCTTCATGCGCGAATGTCGTACCCAGCCATGGAAGCCCATGCACCGCTACCAGGCGATCTACATGTTTGCCTTGTACGGGTTCACATCCGTCTTCATGTTCGGAATGGACTATCTGAAATATTTCAGCAGGAAGATCTATACGACACCCATCCGGCATATGACCACCCGGGATCATGTTCTTTTCTGGTTCGGTAAGATCTTCTTCATCATGGTGTACATTGTCATCCCGATCGTTGTCGTTGGCTGGCAGTCATGGCTTGTGGGCTTCGCTGTGACCCAATTTGCGCTTGGACTCTCCCTGGCATTGGTATTTCAACTGGCACATGTTGTCGAACATGCGGAGTTTGAATCAGCAGGTATCGATCCCAAGAAGATAGAGAATGAATGGGCTATCCATCAGGTCAAGACCACTGCCAACTTTGCGGCTAAGAATAAGCTGGTGACCTGGCTCGTAGGGGGACTCAATTACCAGATCGAGCATCATCTTTTTCCGCGCATCAGCCATATCCATTATCCTGCCCTGAGCAAGATCGTCAAGGATACATGTGATAAGTTT
>JBIKIB010000486.1:0-2671 GCA_044361845.1 Chitinophagaceae bacterium
CGATACCCCAACCGAAACCCGGGGATACCACCACATCGGCGTTACCGCCACCGGAGACGTTCGCGGAGACCGGTTTATAATCATCGGTGATAAAATTCAGGCTGGATGCCAGGAGGCCAGGGGCCTTGTAATGGTAGTAAAGATCACGTGGTGCGATATAGCTGTCCCACCACCAGGTTGCCCCTCCCCCCATGCCGCCGCTGAATAAAGTCGCCCAAACGGCGTTGTGGATATGGATGCCATCGGGGTCGAGGGTCGAGAGACTTGACTGGGATGTATTCACTCCGAATTCTCCGGTGTAGGCGGGTTTCCCGACGCGGGTAAGGTCTGTGCGGACGCCCTCTGCCAGAACGGTTTCGAAGTTGGCCGATCCGTTATAAAAATGCGTTTGGGAGAAGTCGATGTCTTTGCTTTTCCAAACATCGACATCATCGGCGGGATTGTAGTAACTGGTCGTCACCAAATGTTTGTAGGGATCGATTGATTTCAGGTATGCCGACATTTCGATATGCCAGTTCTTGACGGCATTTTTCACGATGCCATCCGATTTGGAGAAATCATCTGTCCAGTCAACTTCATTGAAAAGTTCCCAGCTCATGATATTCCGGGAATAGCCCCAGCGTGCGACGATGTAGCGAAGTCTGTTTTTGTGAAGCGCCCTGGCCGTGGCGTTGGTAAAAAAATCCTTTGTATTTGCACAGGGTCCGCCATTGGCCGCATTGTATGGATTTGTTCCCCAATCGGGATTGACAGTCGTGGAGACCATGCCATGGTGGTTGATGCAAAGCATGACGTAAATGCCCTTTGCCTCGCATTCTTCCAGCAATTTGTCGGTGTAGAAAGAATTTACCTGGCTGTAACTTTTAAGTCCGTTGTAAGGGGTTCCCGTCCACTCGACGCCCAGTCCCCAATGGCATTGCCAAAGGCGGATGAAGTTGGCGTTGTTGGCCGCGAGCTTATCGGTCCAGTTTTTAAAATCGAGGTATTTATTGCTTTGTTGCCAGGAAAGATTCTGGCCCACCATGACGTACTGGTCTCCGTTGTCGAATCCCAGGTAGTTGGAATTGTTCCTGCGGACGAATCCCTTTCGGGAGGAGGAGGTGGACTGAAATGTATTACTGGCCGAGTTTGCGGTACCCTGTGCATTTCTTACAGATACGACATAACTGTATGTGCCTGTTTCGGAAGGTGCGAACCGCACTTTGAAGGCATTGGTTCCGGTAGGTGTCAGGTTGCCATTCGCTGTACTGAGGTTGTATCCGCTCATGTGGAATCCCTCCGTGGTGTCTTTCCTTCCCGAGGGAGCGGTGAAGACGGCGCGCACCAGGATTTCATCGTAGTCGAAGGGGTTGTTATAGGCTCCGGTGAATTGCACGGTGAGCTCGAATCGGTCGAACCTCGGAATGCTTGAATTATTGGCAGTCACACCCGTGATGGCAGGTGCCTGGGCATGCAGCGCTTCCATTTCGGCATAGAGGAAAAGGGATGTCAGGAGCAAAATTTCAATCATTCGTCTCATGGTGCATTAGGGTTTATCAGTTTCTGTGCGGGATATTTTTTCATGTTCCATCAGTTCATCGATCCTTCTGATCACTTCCATGCAAGCCCGGCTGTTATGATAAGGACATTTCCAGGGGCCTACCTTATCCTTTTCCATGAGTGTACCGTCGGTTGCGATGCCCCAGTACCATTCACCCGTGGGAGACTTAAGTCTGGCCTTCACGAAATTCCAGCATCCGAGGGATTGCTGCAGGAACACCCGGTCTCCCGTCAGTTGGAATGCGTTGAGGAAACCGACCATCCCTTCCGCCTGAGGCCACCAGTGTTTTTCGTGTATCCATTTCCGGTAGTTTGTATCGAACTCGTACAACAGACCACCGTCCGAATCCAGTCCGCGTGCGGCCGCTCTGGCCATTGAAACAGCGAGTATACGTGTGCGTTGAATGAGGTCAGTATCTTCGATGACCTCCGCCGCTTCCTGCAACAACCAGGATGCTTCGATATCATGACCAAAAGAGATCTCATGTCCCTTCACCGACCAGTCGTTCTCGAAGAACAGGTCCAGATGGTGTGATCTTTCATTGATGATATGATCATCGAAATCCTTCAGTAAACCCCGGATGCTATCGCGAAGTCCTTGATTCGGCCAGATACGATAGAGGTTGGTGAATCCTTCCAGTACATGGAGCATGGTGTTCATGCTCTTTGGGGTATTGGCATCCTTGTCGCTCAGCCGCCTGTCGACAATGGGTTGCCAGTCGGATGAAAGGGCTTCAATGAATCCTCCGTTGGTCTTGTCATATGCGTGAACGAGGAGCAGTTCGTAGAGTTTCCGGGCGGCATCCTTTACGGACTCGTTCGGTGAGATCCTATGATACTCTGAAAGTGCGTATATCACAAAAGCGATGGCATATACTTGTTTCTTCCTGTCAAGTGGAAGTCCAGTGTGATCGACCATCCAGTAAGCACCTCCATGTTCATTGTCAAGGAAATGCTCAAGGATGTATTGCATGGCTCTGTCAGCAAGGGCGAGATGCGTTTTATTTTTCGTATGCCTGAAAGCAGCGGCAAAGCTCCACAGGATCCTTGCATTGAGGACAACGCCTTTGGGTGCTCTTGGGACCACAGCATCCGCCATGTCCACCTGACCGACAAAGCCTCCCCATTCCTT
>JBIKIB010000485.1:0-2671 GCA_044361845.1 Chitinophagaceae bacterium
TTTGTCACTGCGATCGGAGTCTTTAGTTCATGCGTGACAGCCATCATGAAATTCTGCTGCTGGGTGTTCAGCCTTATCTGTCGCCTTGCCGCTCTGTACACGAATATCGCACCTATGATCGTCAACACGAGGAACATCAGACCTTCCCCCAGATATTGTGCATTATTCCTGTCATGTTCTTCGGTGATGGTCCGGAGCATGAGTGTGTAGAGCGGATCATCCCTGCGAAGCAGCTCTTTCTTGAACACATACATATCGCGGTTCTGTTGCCAGAGTTCCATGAACCACCAGGTAAGCGCGGCGATCAGATAGCATAGCAAAAACCAGTAGACAAGGGTGATGACGGCAAATCTTTTTTTTCTGTTCCGGCGGAGCATCAGCGTTGTGCTTTTTCTACACGAAGTCCGACATTCAAGATGTTTTTAAGAGGATCATCCCGCATGAGTTGTTCCAGCCTTACCTTGTACACACCTTTGTTTTTGAATTTCACCGGCTGCCTGTACAATTGTATCCTGTGTTCGAATATATCATCTATTCCGCTGCCTGTCCATTTGTCGTAGGTGGCGAGCTGGAATTCGAATTTTTGGCTGACGGATACCGTATCGCCGGGGCTGGTGCTGGTGAGATTCACCCAGATGTTATTGTATTCATATGCATCCGTATGGCGGATGACGAAGAATATCCGGTAGGATGCACTCGTGTCTTTTATTTCGAACTGAAGTTCGGGCTTCAATCGGCTTTCCCAGGCATGCTGAGGGATCGCTACATTTTTTTCGAAGAGGTCCATGGTCTCACATGACGCAAGAGAGATCATCGAAAAAAACAGGAGGTGGACAGACTTTCTCACAGATGAGGTTTATGCAAAAGTAGAACTTACTTTGATTCCAGTCTGAAAGCAAGTATCGTCAGGAGGATGAACGATCGATGAGCGGTAAGGTCATAGGACATTCAGCACCTGCTCCTTGGCTTTTTCCAGTTCATCTTTCATCATCACAACGGATTTTTGGATGGTGGAATCGTTTGCTTTCGCCCCTGTGGTATTGATCTCCCGACCGATCTCCTGGAGAACGAATGCAAGCTTTTTCCCTTTGGAGTCACCGGGCTCATCAAGCAACGAGATGAAATACGCACAATGGTTGCTGAGCCTGACCTGCTCTTCGGTGATATCCATCTTTTCAATGTAATAGATCAGCTCCTGCTCCATCCGGTTGCTATCGTATTTGTCGGAACCGACATGTTCTTCCAGGAGTTTGCGGATGTTGTCACGGACCCGTTCTTTGCGTAAAGGTTCCAGCCGGATGACTTCAGTGTGCAGCGTATTGATATTTTCTATTCGGGTGCGCAGTTCTTTTTCAAGGGCTGCCCCTTCGTTGGTGCGATGCTTGTCAAGCTCTCCAATGGCCTCTGTCAATAGATTCCTGAAGGCTGCCCAATCGGTATCACTGAATGCATCCGAGGAAGGGCTGACAACTTCCGGGAGTTTCAGGAGTGCGTCGAGTATATTCGCCGACTCCAGTCCCAGTGTGTCCGTCAGCTGCCTCAACTGCAGGATGTATGCTTTCGCGAGTTCCATGTTGATCGTAACGGGCTTTGAAGCACCATTCATCTTCAGGGTGATCATGCACTCAATGCTTCCGCGTATGAGTTTCTCTGACATGATGTTCCGGATCTCGAATTCGTATGGCTTCAACAGCTGCGGCATCTTCAACACCATCTCCAACTGCTTGCCATTAAGGGAACGTATCTCCAGTAGGAATGTCTTATCCCCCACTATCTGTTCTGATCTGCCATAACCCGTCATTGATTTCAGCATATGACTGTATTTCTTGCAATGTAAGCGAATTAATTTTCCGTCAGCAGCTTGCCATGAAGCATAATTGTCACAATGCCTGACAACCATCATATCCATTCGTTGTCTGACTGCGCAAACCCTTTACTGCAGTACATTCCAGAGGCGAGTTACAGATCTATGCATCGTGGAAAAATAGAAATAAAAAAAGCCCGGAAAAATCCGGGCTTCATATCGGGATGGGTTAGTAAGTACGGAAACAAGGGTTTCCATACACAATATTAAAATATTATTTTTCTGTGGGAAAATATTTCAACTTATTTTTTATCAACACCCGCGATCATCCCATGTGGATTGCGATGCGTACATGAATATGTTTCATCATTTTTATTCGAAGACATGCATGTATTGGTACACGCCATCAACTATCATGGATGCCGTACATTTGCATGCATAAAATCATCATGCATGCGTTTCCCTTCTCCAGTTTCGATCCGTTGGGTAGCAGATCTCATCGGCGCCAGGGTCATCGGCAACGACCTTGGTTTTGCAACAGGGATCAATGAGATACACAAGGTTGAAACGGGTGATCTTGTTTTTGTTGATCATCCGAAATATTATGAGAAGTGCATAGCGTCTTCCGCAACATTCATCATCATCGATCAGGAAACGGAATTTCCGGCAGGTAAAGCATTACTCATCGTAGAAGAACCATTCGAAGCATATCTGAAAATCGTTCGGCACTTCAGGCCATACGAACCCCAACATGGAGAGAGAAGTAAGTATGCTCAGACTGGTGAAGGGACCATCATCCATCACGGTGTTTTCATAGGACATCATGTGACGATCGGACGGGATTGCATCATACATCCCAATGTCACG
>JBIKIB010000127.1:0-9051 GCA_044361845.1 Chitinophagaceae bacterium
GATGGCAATGGAAACATCTTTGAAGATGACACGCTTTATGCCATTGGCAGAAGTGGCTGGGATGCCGGCCCGGTACCGGATGAGGAATGGATCCCCCTGCCGGAAGGCGGTTGCATGTACGAACTGCCCGGTAGGCGGGGAATAGGTATTGATGTGGCATCGGGAGAGATGCGGCTCTGCGAAAAGGGCTGGGCGGTGGCCGCCTTCATCCCACCTGCACACACGGGACTTTATCTGGCCGCATACGAATCCGAGGCTGATGCTCCCACACTCCCACTCTTTTGCTATACGGCCGCGGGATTGCTGAACGAAAACTTCCATGTCACCGCCACCCGCATCGAAAATGACATCCGACAGGAAGCCTCCGGCTTTGATGAGGAGAAGATCGCATCCGGATTAGAGCATATCCTGCACGCATACCCGCAGAACCGTTTGGTGAAGCACCTGGCGGAAAATTGCTGCCTCACCTATCAATGCCCTGCCGCGCGGAATTTTTTCATGGGAAGATGGGAGTGTCCTGTACCCTCCTCCCCTGCCTGCAATGCGAACTGCATCGGATGCATATCCTTCCAGCCGCAGGAAGAAACGATCCCTTCGACACAGGACAGGCTTACCTTCAAGCCGACGGCGGAAGAGATCGTGGAGTTCACTGTTCCGCATCTCGACATGGCGCCCTTTCCGATCGTAAGTTTCGGCCAGGGTTGTGAGGGCGAGCCGTTACTGATGTGGGAAACCATCGCAACAGCCATCAGGGAAATGCGCAAACACACTCAGAAAGGAAGCATCAATATCAACACCAACGGATCGAAACCCGACGCGGTGGAGGCCTTGTGCAAGGCTGGACTCGATTCGATACGGGTGAGTACGAACTCTGCACAGAAACACATCTACGAGCTTTATTACCGCCCTAACAACTACACTTTTGAAGACATCGTTGAAAGCCTGAAGGTCGTCCGCCGGTATGGCGGATGGAGTTCCATAAACTATTTCACCTTCCCCGGGATGACCGATACCGAAGCGGAATATGAGGCCCTTCGAAAACTGATCCGCGAGACGGGGCTGAATATGATCCAATGGCGTAACTTCAACATCGATCCCGACTGGTACCTTGGCAAGATCGGCCTCACGGAAACCGGTGAGGCGTTCGGCATCAGGAACGTGATGGATGAGATCAGGCTTGAATTCCCCAAACTCAGGTTCGGATATTTCAACCCGCCCATGGAGAGGATCAAAGGATCTTTTGAAAAGGATTTTGCGCACTGAAACGTCCTATGATCCGCGAATTTCAACGGTCATCGCGCTTTATGATATTGATAACAACATTCGATCTAGATTTACAGGAGCATGGATCATTTCGAGTCACAAAAGAACACTAAGGCATTCACGATCACGGGCATCGTGTGCGGCGCCATGATCTTTCTGGCATTCATCATTTCGTGGACACCTCCCAAGGAAGAGATCCTGCCAGTGGAAGAAGGCATAGAAGTGAACCTTGGCAATAGTGATGTCGGGTCGGGAGATGAGCAACCGTTGATCCCTGAACCACCCGCCGCCAATGAAGAGAATGTCAACACGCCCCCTAGAGCGCAGCAGCCTGCGGAACAGGAAGCGAAGGAACCCGAGACGAACGACAACGACAAGGAAGCACCGGACGTAACGATCCCAAAACCAGCGAAACCCACGCCCAAGACGAACAATATCCCCAAAAAGGAAAACACAGCCCCGGTAAGGAACCCCAACCCCAAACCGGTTCCTGTCGAGAATCCAAAGCCCGCCCCGCCGAAACCCAAGTTCATCTACAAAGGAGGTGACGGGTCAGGAAAAGGTGGTAACAATGCCGATGGATGGAACAATAGCAAGGGACAGGGTGTCACAGGTGGCAGCGGAGACCAGGGTAAGATCGACGGAAATCCCAACTCAGACAGCTATACGGGGAATGGCGGCAGCGGTAACAGCGGGGTTTCGATATCGAAAGGTCTCCAGGGAAGGAAGATCTCAAAGTTCCCGTCATTCGAGGATGACTTCAACGAAAATGCAAAAGTGGCCGTTGACATCAAAGTCGACCAAAACGGGAATGTCACCAGCGTTCAATACCAGCCAAGGGGTTCGACCACCACGGATGCAGGCATGCGAAATATCGCCCTGCGAAAAGCACGCGGACTTAAATTCACGCCTAATCCGGAGGGGCCTGACACAGACCTGGGCACCATCATCTTCAACTTCAAAGTGAAATGAGCGCATGTCGGGCTTCTTCATGCATTGTTTTTTCTCCTCATAAACATGACCTATAAGGACACCCTGGAATATCTGTATCATCGTCTTCCCATGTTCAGCAGGGTCGGTGCTGTCGCGTACAAGGAGGACCTGCACAACACCCTTGAGCTGTGTGCATCCCTAGGCAACCCTCACACGCAAATAAAAACCATTCACATCGCAGGCACCAACGGAAAAGGTTCCGTGAGCCATATGCTCGCTGCCATCCTGCAATGCTGCGGCTACCGGACGGGATTGTACACATCGCCACACCTGAAGGATTTCAGGGAACGGATCCGCATCGATGGAGCGATGGTGAATGAAGACTTCGTCACGACGTTCACGGGAAAAGTCATGCCAATGATCGACAGGATCTCCCCTTCCTTCTTTGAGATCACCGTGGCGATGGCCTTTGACCATTTCGCTGAAAACCGGGTGGATGTGGCCGTCATAGAAACGGGCCTCGGCGGGAGACTCGACAGCACCAATGTGATCATCCCTGAGCTGTCGGTCATCACAAATATTGGATGGGATCACATGAATATTCTGGGAAACACCATCTCCGCCATCGCATCAGAGAAGGCCGGTATCATCAAACAAAACATCCCCGTGGTGATCGGGGAGACCGATCCGGAAACAGAAAAAGTCTTCCGCGACACCGCAGTCGCGTCAATGTCTCCCATCCACTTCGCCGACAGCCAGTGGGAAATCCTCAACGCTATCCATAACGGACGAAAGCTGGACGTGCATGTCCGACATATTGCTGATGGGCGGACCTCAGGCTACGAACTCGACCTGACGGGCATCTACCAGATGAAGAACCTGTTGACGGTATTGGAGGCCGTCGATCAGCTCCGCAACATCGGTTGGAAGATCCCGGATGACAAGCTCCGGTCGGGATTGTCGCAAACGAAAAAGCTGACAGGCTTGCATGGCAGATGGGAACTCATCCGGGAAAGGCCCATGCTGGTCGCGGATGTGGCACACAACGAGCCCGGGATGCGGCAACTGATCGCGCAGATCTCAGCCACTCCCCACCGGCAGCTGCACATCGTGATGGGAATGGTACGCGATAAGGATATCTCGAGTGTACTGAAGATACTACCCCGGAATGCAACATATTATTTCACGATGGCCGGCATAGAAAGGGCCCTTCCTGTCGGGGATCTGAAGGAGATGGCCGACCGGTACGGACTTAACGGTAACGCATACCCTAATGTGAACATCGCCATCGACGCCTCCCTGTCGGCAGCGGCCCAAGAAGACCTTATCGTGGTTTGTGGCAGTATTTTCATTGTCGGAGAGATCGACTTGCTGCATGTGGATTGATGCATCCGAAAAGCCACCGAACCTTAATACTTCATCTCTCCCAATGCTTCCAGAGCGTAGAACAATGCCGTGCAGTGCATACTCTGTATGATCTGGTTATTGCGGAGCATGGCTTTGACCTCGGCGAGTGTGAAGAGATGCACTTCGATATCTTCATTTTCATCAAGTTGCTGTTCCGCTGATCGTACGCCTCCAGTTGCCAGGTAGAAATGCATCCAGTTGCTGTTCGTGGATGGGTTTGCCGACGTACGGCCAAGGTATCTGAACTCGCTGAATTGGTATCCTGTCTCTTCTAAAAGTTCACGTGCCACGGCATCTTCCGGACCGGCATCTTCCGGATCGATACACCCACCCGGGATTTCAAATTGGGTGATGCCCAGTGCATGCCTGTATTGTCTTTCAAATATGAACCGGCCATCCGCGGTCAGTGCCACGGCGGTCACCCAGTCGGGGAACTCGTACACGTAGTATGGCTCAACGATCTTACCGTCTGGTCGCTCACAACTGTCTTTTCTGACATTGAACCACCTGTCCCGGAACAGATGTGTTGATTCAATGATCTTCCACTCCATGTTTTTCATGTACTGCAGTTGAAAGGGGCCAAGAGGAATATGGACTACCAACCCATCCGGTCGCGCAGTCCCGTAATATGGGCAACATGATGCCTGCCGTGCCAGGCATATAACCCGAGCAATTGCCGGATGGTGAACAACCGTCCGCTTCCCGGATGCATGACCGCACGATCCCACTGGTCGGGCTGCATTTGTTTGAACATCTCATGCCATCTTGCGTGGAGGGCATGCAGTAAAGTCAGCGACATGTTCACCGGCACCGCTCCTACATCCGGCAGTTCCGCCCACTTAGCCTCATCGTAAGGCTTAATGACCGGCTGCTCTTCCGTCAACCCCAACTTGCACCGGATATAGGCATTCATATGGCTGTCCGCCACGTGGTGTATGACCTGCGTGACGGTCCATCCACCTTCACGATATGGTGTATTGAGGTGTACTTCGTCCAGATCCACGATGGCATATTCCAGTTTCCGCGGTAGAAACAGGATCTCCGTCAGCGCGCTGTCAATGTCCATATCAGAGAAGCCTGAAACATCGAATTTCCCAACAGGATAACGGAGATCCATAGACGAAGTCATGTCAGTACGATTTATGTGTAAGTGCCTGATATGGCGGGTTATTTCACGATCTCGAGCAGTTCCACGTCAAAGATCAGCAGGGATCCGCCGGGGATCTTCTCACCTGCGCCCTGCTCACCGTAACCGAGTTGGTATGGGATGTAGAATTTATACCTGGAACCTGTATTCATGAGTTGTACGCCTTCTGTCCAACCCTTTATCACACCATTCAATGGAAAAGTCGCCGGTTCGCCGCGATCGCGGGAGCTGTCGAACTTGGAGCCGTCGAGCAGGAAACCCTCGTAGTGCACCTTGACGGTGTTGGTATCCTTCGGCTGCGGGCCCGTGCCTTTTGTGAGGATCTCGTACTGTATGCCGCTGGCGGTTTGAAAAACACCCGGCTTCTTCGCATTCTGTGTCATGAATTGCTGGCACGCATCGATGGTGGGCTGGATCTTCTTTTTCGACAACGACTGCAATTGACGACGGATCAGTTGATCGGCCTGTTCAGTGGTCATGAGTGTCGGGCCTTTTATGACATCCGAGAAACCCTTGCCCATCATCGTCCCGTTGATCTGCGTGAGGCCCTGTTGCTTGAAGAAATTCCCGTCAAGCATCCCGATCGCATAGCTGACGCTGTCGAGTGTGGTTTTCAGCGGTACCGGGACTGGTTTTGCGGCAACGACCGGCTTAGCTGCGGGTTTGGGTGCGGGTTTGGGTGCGGGCTTGGTCTGGGCATTCAGGCCGGTCAGGATCGTTGAAAAAAGTAAGACCGTGATGAGCTTCTTCATGTTGTGTAAAGTGGTTTGATATGTATTCGGATGTTGATCGGAGATATTTAAAATTATTGAATGCAGCTGGATTTTGTTCATTCCTCCCGCATCGCATGACCTGTCAGATGGATGAACACATCTTCCAGGTTAGCGGCCTTCACTTCCCTGTGCCTTTCGAAGCCATTTCGGAGCAGCTCATCGATCATGTTCGATGGGCTGTCGATCGCGATGACCTTACCCTCATCCATGATGGCAACACGATCGCAGAGCATTTCAGCCTCATCCATGTAATGGGTCGTGATGATGACCGTGGTGCCTTTGTCCCTGATCGCGCGGATGAGGTCCCATAAGTTTCGCCGGGCTTGCGGATCGAGACCGGTGGTGGGTTCATCCAGGAATATGATCTTTGGGTTGTTGATCAGTGTCGTCGCGATGGAGAACCGTTGTTGCTGTCCGCCACTGAGTGATTTATAGCGGCTGCCGGCCTTATCCCCCAGGTTCACAGTGGACAGCAGCGCGACGGGGTCGACAGATTCGTTATAAAGTCCATTGAAAAGTATGATCAATTCGGTGAGGGTGAGTCCGGGATAGAAGCCCGAGCTTTGGAGTTGCACACCGATGATCCGCTTGATCTGCTCCGGTTCATGGTCGATGGACATCCCATCGATCAGGATCCTTCCGGAGGACTTCGTGCGGAGGGTTTCCATGATCTCCAGGGTGGTGGACTTCCCTGCACCATTCGGTCCCAGCAGGCCGAAGATCTCGCCTTCATACACGTCGAAGCTGATGCCTTTGACGGCTTCGAAATCCCCGTAGCTTTTACGCAGTTCGCTCACCTCCATGATCTTTTTCCGCATGATATTCATTTTGTTCTTGTCTGCTGCTCCGCGGCATTGCCCAGGAATCCATCCATTTCATCCATCATACCTCGACTACCGATGAAGAGCGGGCTGCGCTGGTGCAGGCTTGTCGGTACGATGTCCAGTATCCTTTGTGTTCCATCGGTTGCACGACCGCCGGCCACTTCGAGTATGAATGCGAATGGGTTGCATTCGTACATGAGCCGGAGTTTCCCACCGGGCTTGTCCGTCGTCCCCGGGTACATGAATATCCCACCCTTTATGAGGTTCCGGTGGAGGTCAGACACCATACTGCCGATATACCTTTGCGTGTAGGGGCCACCGTTATGTTTATCCTTTCGCTGGCAATGATCGATGTATTCCTGTACGCCTTTCTCATAGCGGAAAAAATTCCCATGGTTGACGGAATATATCCTTCCGAAATCCGGACAGCGGATATCTGGATGGCTGAGGGAGAATTCACCGATCGAAGGGTCGAGGGTGAACCCATTGACACCCCTTCGCGTGGCGTAAACCATCATGGTGGATGATCCGTAGACGATATATCCTGCGGCCACCTGGCGGATACCCGCCTGCAGGAAATCTTCACGGGTGACGGGCGCACCTACCGGGGTGACCCTCCGATATACGGCGAATATCGTACCGATCGATACGTTCACGTCGATATTACCGCTACCATCAAGTGGATCGAACATCACGACGTACTTCGAGTTGTTGCTCACGGGATCATCGAATGCGATGAAATCATCGATCTCTTCGCTGCCGATCCCGGCACAGCTGATGCCGTGTTTGAGGACACCCATGAATTGGTTGTTCGCGAACACATCCAGCTTTTTGACATCCTCGCCCTGTACATTGACCATGTCTGCATCCCCGAGAATGTCGACCAGTCCGGCCTTATTCACTTCCACATTGACCCGTTTTGATGCCAGGCCGATATCCCTCAATAGATTGGACAACTCCCCTGTCGCGTTGGGAAAGTCGCGCATCTGCTGGATCGTGAACTCGTCCAGTGTGCGTACGTTACGATTGACCATCATATCTGCCAGGTTTATGGGTGCTGACAAAAGTAAGGCATTGATATCTCATTTAAAAGCAGCTTTTACGCCTCTGACACAACGAAATAACGACCTTTGCTGGAGCTCGTATTCAAATACAAAAAAGCGTTCATGGTAGTTTTTAAATTCGGCGGTGCCAGTGTTCAGGATGCAGACAGGGTCAGGAGTGCTGAAAGGATCCTTCGGCTACATGCAGGCCGGAAGTTCATGGTGATCGTATCAGCGATGGGGAAGACGACCAACGCATTGGAAGCTGTTGCTGTTGCATTCTTCAAGGGCAACCATCAGGAAGCACTCGATCTGTTCCATGCGGTCAGGGCTGATCACCTGGAGATGGCATCCACGCTCCTGCTGAAAGAGCTGGAGCCAGCCCGGGAAAGGCTCTCCTCCTTTTTCACGGAAGTCGAATGGCTGCTGCATGACCGGCCGGTACGCGGATATGACTACTATTATGACCAGATCGTATGCATCGGAGAGTTGTTGTCCACCACCATCGTCCATGCCTATTTCAAAGAGCAGGGGCATGCTACCGAATGGATGGATGTGCGCGACATCATGCGCACCGACGATCATTTCAGGGATGCCGGGATCGATTGGGCTATCACAGCACAACAGACCACCCGGGGGGTGATCCCACTTTTCCTGACCAAAGACATCGTCATCACCCAGGGGTTCATTGGCTCGACCGATGAAAATGAGAGTACAACCCTTGGTCGTGAAGGCAGTGATTACAGTGCTGCCGTTTTTGCCAATCTCCTCGATGCGGAGAGCCTGACAATATGGAAGGATGTGGAAGGGGTGATGAGTGCCGATCCGAAGCTGGTGCCGGAGGCGGTTCGCATCAGCGAGCTTGACTACTCCGAAATCATCGAGATGGCATATTATGGTGCGCAGGTGATCCATCCCAAGACGATCAAGCCACTGCAGAATAAAAAGATCAAGCTGCTGGTGAAATGCTTCTCCGACCCATCCCTGCCGGGCACGGTGATCCATGAGCAGAGGCCCACAGGCCTTCCCCCCATTATTGTCTGGAAACACGCACAGGCCTTGCTGCATCTTCATTCAAAAGACTTTTCCTTTGTCGGGGAACAGCCTATGGCGAAGCTCTACGGAATGCTCGACAAACTGAAACTGAAACCAAACCTCATCCAATCTGGAGCCGTTACGGTGCAGCTTTGCCTCGACGGGCACCCCGAAAAAATCGACCAGCTATGCTTGTCGGCAGCGGATATCTTCGATGTGGAAGTGGAAAAAGGGCTCTCGCTGCTGACCATCCGCCATTACCGGGAGGATGTGATCCAAAGACATGCCGGTGGGAGGAACCGATTGCTCACGCAGCAGACACCGGACACCATACAGATGCTGTTCCGTTCATAATACCAGCATAAGGCCTTTAGGAAAAATACCCTTTCGTCAGAGGACAACATAATCCCCTTTGGTATTGATACCGATCACGGGGAGTTTCTTGCGCTGCTCAAAATGGTCATGCACTTTTTTCAGGCGGTCTTCAAAGGCCCTGAGGTCCTTATCCTCCTTCATCAGGTTTTCGAGATACTGCATGCTCTTAGGCACGTTATACCTGACGGGATAGATATGCACGGGAATGAAATCCTGCCCGGCATTATGTGCATGAAGGGACAGGATATAGA
>JBIKIB010000487.1:0-2648 GCA_044361845.1 Chitinophagaceae bacterium
TGCGAAGATTCCGGGTAAGAAGCATTCGAACCCGGCCTATGCGGGTATGCTCCATGACCTCGACAGAAGCATCGGAGATGTCATCAAAGAGGTAGACCGCCTGGGGATCGCAGGAAATACGTATATCGTGATCATGGCCGATAATGGCGGAGTGGAGTTCATTCCCCCCGTGTCAAACCGGCTGGATCATCCATCGACTTTCCCTACGCCCATGCGAAACCACCCGCTTCGTGGAGGCAAGTGGACACTCTACGAAGGCGGCATCCGCGTACCGTTCATGGTGCGCGGGCCGGGTGTGGCATCCGGGCAGACGGATGTACCCGTCATCGGATGGGACCTTCTGCCCACGTTTGCCAACCTCGCCGGCGGAGGAATTGACGGGAAAGGCATCGATGGTGGAAGTTTTGCCGGTTTGCTGAAGGGTTCTGCAACGAAAAAAATCGACCGTCCATCTGATCTGTTTTATTTCCATCGGTTTCATAAAACCTATCCACATTCGGCCGTAATCCGCGGCAGGTATAAGCTTATCCGGTTCTGGCAGACCGGTAAGACGGAGTTATATGATCTGGAGTCTGATCCGGGCGAAGCAAATGATATTTCCGTCAGCCGCCCGGAACTTGCTAAAGAACTGCTTACCGGACTCATGGGATATATGCGATCCGTCAATCCGGCGCTGGCAAAAAAATATTTCTGACCCGTATGGTGTTTTAGGAAGGGCCTTTTGGTGTTCCGGTTACACTGCGGATGGATGCGCATATCGTCATCCGCAGCTGAAAAGAAAATACATATTCACACGATCGTATGGACTCCTACAAACCCACTTTTTTACCATGAGGAAGAAGTTTTTGGTCGCTATCCTATCCTTGCAAGTGTTGTTGCAGGTCTACGGGCAGCAAGTCCGTCAGGTATGGTTGGATGAACTCCCCATCAAGGTGTATTCAGGTGGCATACCCGCTGTGGTTGCCGGTGCCAACCAGGGCGGGCAGCCTATCCGCATGGCCGGAAAGACTTATGCGCACGGGGTGGGTGTGGCATCCACGAGCGTACTGTCCTTCCACCTGAAGGGCAATGGGGTGGAACTGACGGGTACGGTGGGTGTTGACGATATGGGGGTGAAGGACCTGCCTCACAGATTTTTTGTGTTGGGCGATAAGAAGATCCTCTTTGCAAGTGGTGATATGCGGTTAGGCGACCGGCCGAAACGTTTCAAGGTCGATCTTCGGGGTGTGCAGCGCATGGGCATGCTGGTGGAAGTGAAAGACAAGGGATACACCAGGGTATTCTCCAACTGGGCGGATGCCCGGATATCCCTTATCGGAGATGCCATACCGGCGCAGCTCCCCAATGAAGGAGAACGCTACATCCTCACGCCACCGGCATCCGACCAGCCAAGGATCAATTCCCCTTCCCGCTTCGGCGTCAGGCCGGGAAATCCTTTCCTGTATAGCATCGCGGCATCCGGACAGAAGCCCATGACCTTTCATGCAACGAATCTTCCCCAGGGGCTGCGGGTCGATGGCCGGACAGGCATCATCACCGGCCGTATCGCCATCCCCGGTAGCTATGTCGTCCGGCTCAAAGCGTCCAATACATCCGGGGAATCCACGAAGATGCTCACGATCGTGGTGGGTGATACCATTGCCCTCACACCGCCGATGGGTTGGAATGGCTGGAATTCATGGGCACGGAACATCGACGGGCAGAAAGTGCTGGCATCTGCCAAGGCCATGGTGCAAGTGGGATTGAAAGACCATGGATGGACATATGTGAACATTGATGATGCCTGGCAGGGTGAGCGTGGCGGGGCGTTCCACGCGCTGCAGGCCAATGCGAAATTCCCTGATTTCAAAGGACTCATCGATTCTGTCCATGCAATGGGGCTTAAACTGGGATTATACTCCACGCCATGGATCACGAGCTACGCAGGTTATCCGGGAGGGTCATCCGATCTTCCCGATGGGCGTTTCCCCGATTCTGTCAGAGACAATAAAAGGGCGTTTCGACATATTGGAAAATATCGATTCGAAGAAGCGGATGCCAGGCAGATGGCGGCATGGGGCGTTGATTACCTGAAATACGATTGGCGTATCGAACGGGAGTCTGCGGAGAGGATGTCGCACGCGCTTAGGTCGAGTGGCCGTGATATCGTGTACAGCCTGTCCAACTCCGCTCCCTTTGACGGGGTGAAGGATTGGGTGCGGATCGCTAATCTTTACCGCACAGGGCCAGATATCCGAGATAGTTGGCATAGCCTTTACGAGTCGACCTTCACCTTGGACAATTGGGGTCCTTATGGTGGACCGGGGCATTGGAATGATCCCGACATGATGATCGTCGGTAATGTGACCACCGGGATTGACATGCATCCCACGCGGCTCACGCCTGAGGAGCAATACAGCCATGTGAGCCTGTTCGCATTGCTCTCGGCGCCGATGCTCATCGGTTGCCCGATAGAACAGCTGGACTCCTTCACCCTGAATCTGCTCACCAACGACGAGGTCATCGCGATCGATCAGGATGACCTTGGGAAGTCTGCCCGCCTGGTAAGTGACGAACATGGGATACAGGTCTGGAAGAAGCCACTGGAGGATGGCAGTTATGCCGTC
Organism: Chitinophagaceae bacterium; assembly: GCA_044361845.1. Lineage (GTDB taxonomy): Bacteria > Bacteroidota > Bacteroidia > Chitinophagales > Chitinophagaceae > Pollutibacter. The sequence goes on from JBIKIB010000487.1 coordinate 2,607, forward strand.
GGGCTGTTCCATACCGCTCAATACGGGACGACACCAGATCGA
>JBIKIB010000489.1:0-2639 GCA_044361845.1 Chitinophagaceae bacterium
GATGGATCCTCAGAAGATCTACTTTTTTTCTGTGCGTGTCGCTTAGGATGGACGGGTGTTTTAATGTCAAAAGAAATGGGAAAAGCAATAAGCCTGGGGTTGAAAGAGAACCGGAAGCAGTTCACCCTGCTCGTGCTTGTCAACGGATTTGTCGGTGGCATCGTGGGGTTGGAGCGGTCTATCCTTCCCGCTATGGCGGAAAATGAATTCGGCATTTCCGGCAAAACAGCCATGCTCTCCTTCATCGTTGTCTTCGGGATCGTCAAGGCCCTGACGAATTATTATACCGGGGCGATCTCCAATCGATTTGGAAGAAAAAAACTGCTGGTGGCAGGCTGGATCGTCGCTTTGCCGATACCCTTCATGCTCATGTTCGCGCCTGACTGGAACTGGATCATCGCAGCCAATATCCTCCTGGGCATCAATCAGGGTCTCGCATGGTCCAGTACCGTTGTCATGAAGATCGATCTGGTGGGTGAAAAGCAACGTGGTTTGGCGATGGGTCTCAATGAATTCGCAGGATATATCGCCGTGGCCCTTGTCGCTTTCCTGACGGGGTGGATCGCAGGTGAGTATGGGATACGGCCATATCCTTTTTACGTCGGCATCGTGCTGGTCGTACTGGGATTAGTCGTCAGCATCTTTTTCATAGACGATACACGACACCATGTAGCCATGGAAACACAGGGTGTAACCCTGCCGCGCCTGGCGCATATCTTCCGCGATACCACATGGAAACATGAAAACCTGGGGTCGGTCACACAGGCGGGTTTGATCAATAACCTCAATGACGGGATGACATGGGGTATCCTGCCGGTACTGCTGGCATCAAAGGGATTCTCCATCGCATCCATCGGGATCATAACGGCGGTCTATCCTGCCGTATGGGGCATCGGACAATTATTCACCGGGAAGATGTCTGACACATTTTGCAAAAAAGACATGCTATACCTGGGGATGCTTTTGCAGGCGATCGCACTGATATCCCTTGTATGGGCGAATACCATGATCGCTTTCGTCATCATCTCTGCCATCCTCGGGTGGGGCACGGCGATGGTATATCCTACATTCCTGGCGACCATTGCGGAAAACACCCATCCGCTTGACAGGGCCCGGAGCATCGGTATATTCAGGCTGTGGAGGGATATGGGTTATGCCATCGGTGCCATTCTCACTGGATTGATCGCCGACCTGATCAACATCGATGCGTCCATTGTATTCATCGGACTCCTCACCTTCGCATCGGCGCTGGTCATTCGGCAGCGAATGAAATGCCTCAGTACAAGACCGATCAAAATATTCGAATGGCTATGGCGCATGATGCACCGCAGAAATGATCCGACAGATCGCGACAGGTCCTGCACACCACGATTCGCAGGAATCCCGGAAAGCTGATCGATCTAAATACAATTTCCCCCAACCCGTCACACCGATGCCGGCGTGTTGCTTTCTCACTGATGCTGCATACTTACCGAGATCATGCTTCCAGATCCATCAACACGAGTCGTTGTGGGCGGAACTGACGGACCACTTCTGTAAAGTATCTTCTTCAGCGTAGATGCTAACGGTAACGAATACCGCATAACCTGTGGCGATCTGTCTGAACGGATCGAAGCTCATCGACGATCTTGCATGTTCCTATTCGTCCTGCATCTTCATGCCCTTGTATTCCGGTCTTTTCAGCAACATCTCCAGATAGGGCCTGTATTCGGGCGCGGTCAGCCAGAGCCGTGGGGATGGGTCAGGTTCCTGCAGACCTCCCAGATGATCGGATCCTGCAATGCTCTTGTCCACGGACTTGCTCCAGTCCCTGAAAGCCGCGATCATCCTTTGTGCCACGACCGGTTCCTTGTCCATTAGATCCGTTTTTTCGTAGGGATCCTTCTCCAGGTCATATAATTCGAATTCCCCGTTGCGGTGGTTGCGGGTCAGGAGTTTATATTTATTTTCCAGGTATGCGGCCTTCCCCTGATAGCGGAAGGGGATGGGCTTGTATCGGTCATTCATCGGGCCGGTGAACTCGCCGCGGATGCTGATGCCATCCATCGGATAGGTGGAGTCTCTGATGGGCAGGCCTGCGATATCCGCCAGTGTCGGGAATATATCCATCGTCACCGACGGGAAGTTGGATATGCGGGGCTTGCGGATGACGGCCGGCCATTCGATGATGCAAGGCACCCGCAGGCCCCCTTCATACACGTCGCCTTTGAATCCCCGCAAGCCGGCGGTGGTACTCGTCCCGAAATACTTCACGCCGCCATTGTCGCTGTTGAACCAGAGCAGGGTGTTGTCGGCGATGCCCATATCCCGGAGTGCCTTCCGCAACTGGCCAATGCTCCTGTCGAGTTCCACCAGTTCCCCGTAATGATGTGCTGCCTCAATGTCCATGCCGTCAAATGCCTTTCTGTCCGCCTCCGATGCCCGCCAGGGGTCATGTGGACTTCCGAACCATACGGTCATGAAAAACGGCTGATCCCGGTCCTTGAGCGCGGCCATGTATTTCACTGCTTCTCCGATGAGCACGGTTGACGATCCTCCGCTGAACGACTCGAATGTCCCGTTTCGGCTCAGCATGGGGTCCATGTCGAAAAAATTCGTGGTAGCGAGCCAATCCATATACCCGAAATGTCCCGGGTGCC
>JBIKIB010000007.1:0-28756 GCA_044361845.1 Chitinophagaceae bacterium
CAAATTCGAGCTGATGCCGGTGATCTTTGCTCCCATTCGATTCAGCATGTGGCAAAGTTGCTGGACATATGGCTCACATGCTGCATTGTATATCGTGGTAGTGCCATCCGCCATGACCGCCGCAAGGATAATGTTTGCGGTACCTGTGACCGAAGGCTCATCCAAAAGGATATAACTGCCGGTCAAAGCGTTTGCTGAAAGATGAAAACAACCCAATTCCAAGTCATATTCAGCATGGACACCCAACTTCTCGAATCCAAGAATATGTGTGTCCATCTTACGCCGACCGATTTTGTCGCCGCCCGGTCGGGGGATGAAAGACTCACAGAAACGTGCAAGCAGTGGTCCCGCCATCATGACAGAACCCCGCAAACGATTCGCTTTCGCATGAAAACCCTGGTCATGCAGTTTTTCAAGAAGTATATGAGCTGCCTTGAACCGGTAACTGTGTTCGTCCAGTTTGGTGACCTGAACACCCAGGTCAGATAAGATCTCTATGAGCAGTTGCACATCAATGATGGCTGGAATATTCGAGATCGTCACCTCCTCCGTCGTGAGCAAAACAGCACATAATACCTGTAATGCCTCGTTTTTTGCTCCCTGTGGCGTGATCTCACCATGCAACTTTACTCCTCCTATGACCTCAAAGGACCTCATCTGTTTTTTTACAAAAGTAGCAGTTATGACTGTTCATGAATGCGTTGATAATTTCAATAATTTCAACACCTTGATCATTTCCGGCGATAATCGTCGGATTCAACTGAACCGACTTGAAAATCTCAGAGAACCAGAGCCTGAAGCACTACCATACGTTCGGTATTGACGTATCGGCTCGCTTCTTCGTAACCATTGATGCTGAAACGGATCTCGAACTGCTGTTCACAGAAAAGGAATATGACCACATGCTTCGCATGGAAGATGGATTTCTTGTGATCGGTGAGGGAAGTAATATTCTTTTCACAAAAAATTTCAACGGATGCATCATACACAACAAGATCCGAGGAATTCAAGTCATACAGGAACAGGAAAGTATGTTAAGGGTTCGGACCGGGGCCGGGGAGCACTGGCATGATTTCGTACTTTTCGCCATCCATCAGGGATGGGGAGGCATTGAAAATCTTTCTCTGATCCCGGGGACAGTGGGCGCCACACCGGTACAAAACATCGGCGCATATGGCATCGAAGTGGCAGATGTGATTGAAAGTGTACGGATATTCAACACACAAATACTTCAGTGGAAAGAACTTGACAATACGGATTGCCGCTTTGGATATCGTGATAGCATATTCAAGCAGGAACTGAAAGGACGTGCCATCATCAGCTCAGTGCTCTATAAACTGCAAAAAAAACACACTCTTTGCTTAGAATATGGTGCTATCCGGGATGAACTGACAAAGAGAAATATTTTGAATCCCACAATAGAAGATATTTCCAGCATTGTTTGTGCCATCCGGTCATCTAAACTTCCGGATCCAAAACAAAAGGGCAACGCGGGAAGTTTTTTCAAAAATCCTGTCGTCGAAGAAAAAATTTTTAAACACATCTCCACTAACCATCCAATTGTTCCAAACCATCGAACGGATGATGGATACAAGATTCCAGCAGGATGGCTCATAGAACAGGCCGGCTGGAAAGGACATCGGGATGGACCCGTCGGTTGTTACGAGAAACAGGCATTGATCCTTGTCAATCACGGCGGTGCGAATGGAAAAGACGTGGTACGCCTGGCAAACCGCATTCGCGTATCCGTCAAAGAGAAATTCGGCATCGATCTGCAACCTGAAGTGAACATCATCTGAGGACTGGAGAATACCCTCTATCCATTGCATTTGATGCAACCATTGAAAGCCGCCTTACATCTTAATAGGCGTAAATCACTAAGGAATGCCAAAAAGAGAACCTTCCCTGATATTCTGTGTGCTGATGGACATCATCGGTTTCGCTACCTACTCCATTCCAATCTTGGGGGAATTCGGTGATATCCTTTGGGCGCCAGTCTCAGCTGTGATATTCTTCCTGACTTTCGGAGGCTTCAAAGGTGCCATAGGTGGATTATTCAACTTTATAGAAGAAATCATCCCTGGAACAGACTTTATCCCAAGTTTTACGATGATGTATTTCTACCAGCGAAACGGAAAAAAACAAATGCATCCAACGATAAGAATATCCTAACAGGATAAAAGCACGCGGCCGGTGCCGGTGCCCTAATCAATCGGATGTCCATTCTCTTTGGCGTGAACTTGATTTCTCTTTCCCCTGCTCACTGCATTGCTAAGCCTCGGAGGGTTCGATAACTGATGGAATGGCATACGGAAGGTTTATCAAAAGCATCCTTTTTAAAGGATCAGCCTTTTAATTCTTCCAAGGATTTCTGCATTCGAAACATCTCATCCCTAAGTCTTGCCGCCTCCATGAAATCGAGGTCCCTTGCTGCTTTCTCCATGGACTTCTTCGTCTTTTTAATGGCTTTTTCTACTTCAGGGATTGTTTTGTATGTCGCCTGATCTTCAGAAACAAGACTGACCAGTTCTTCGTCAAACCCAACTGCACGGGCATCCGCCATGTCGTATCCTTTGATGTCAAGTACTGATGTCTGTGCAAAAACCTGCTCCTTACTTTTTATGACCGTTGTAGGGGTGATGCCATGCGCTTTATTGAACTCAATCTGCTTGATCCTTCTTCTTGTCGTCTCGTCGATGGTTTTCTGCATGCTGCCCGTGATCTTATCCGCATAGAAGATCACTAAGCCTTCTGAATTACGGGCAGCACGCCCTGCTGTCTGGGTGAGTGATTTTTCATTCCTCAGATACCCCTCTTTATCTGCATCCAGAATAGCCACAAGTGCAACTTCCGGAAGATCCAGTCCTTCACGTAAAAGATTCACGCCGACAAGGACATCTATCACCCCTAGCCGAAGTTCACGCAGGATCTCGATACGGTCCAATGTATCCACTTCGCTATGGATATATTTTGATTTTATATTTATCCTGTGGAGATACACATCCATCTCCTCGGCCATTCGCTTTGTGAGTGTGGTGACAAGTATACGAAAACCGCGTTTGATGGTCTTATCGATCTCGTCTAGTAGGTCATCCACCTGATTGAAACTTGGTCTGACTTCAATAGGGGGATCCAGCAGTCCGGTAGGACGCACAACCTGTTCCACCACTACACCACCGGTCTTTTCCAGTTCATAATCGCCCGGAGTGGCAGAAACATAAATGACCTGATTCACCATCGACTCAAATTCATTGAAATTTAAAGGACGGTTATCGAGTGCGGAGGGCAAACGAAATCCATAATCCACCAATACCATTTTACGACTGCGATCACCACCGTACATTCCACTTACCTGCGGTATGGTCTGATGGCTTTCGTCGATCACACACAGGAAATCATCAGGGAAATAGTCCAACAAACAAAAAGGCCTTGTCCCCGGTTTGCGACGATCAAAGAACCTGGAATAATTTTCCACGCCACTGCAATATCCGAGTTCACGGATCATCTCCAGGTCAAAATTGACCCGTTCACTAAGGCGTTGTGCCTCTATGTATTTTCCCGATGCTTTGAAATATTCAACCTGTGCTGCAAGCTCGTCCTGGATCTCAGAGAGCACTTGGTGCAACATTTCTTTTGGTGCGAGGTAGAGGTTAGCCGGAAAGATTGCCGCATTCTCCAAAACACCGATACGCTTACCAGTTTTCAGTTCTAAACTTTCGATCTCATCAATCTCGTCACCAAAGAAAGTTATACGATAGCCATAGTCGACGTACGGCAGGTTGATATCGATGGTATCCCCTTTGACGCGAAATGTACCACGAGTGAATTCAAGCTGACTTCTTGAATAAAGGGCATTCACCAGACCATGCAGAAAACCCTGCCGGCTGATCATCTGTCCTTTGTGTAAACGGATGATGCCATTCTCGAATTCAGTTGGGTTTCCCATTCCATAGATACAACTAACAGATGCCACAACGATGATATCCCTTCGCCCCGATAGCAGTTGTGATGTGGCTTGCAGGCGTAGTTTGTCTAATTCCTCGTTGATGGCAAGATCTTTTTCGATATAAGTATCGCTGACGGGCATGTAGGCTTCCGGCTGGTAATAGTCGTAATAGGAAACAAAATACCCAACAGCGTTATCCGGAAAAAACTGCCGGAACTCTCCATAAAGCTGTGCTACAAGGGTTTTATTATGCGTAAGTACCAACGTGGGACGTTGAACCTGCTGAATAACGTTAGCAATCGTAAAAGTTTTACCGGAACCTGTAACGCCCAGGAGTGTCTGGTATTGCTCTCCTACTTGCAAACCATTTACCAACTCGCGTATGGCTTCAGGCTGATCACCTGCAGGAAGATATGGAGATTGTAACTTGAACGACATGATCGACAAAGTTACAGGATGATGATCACGTCTTCGCCAAAGGCAGATAGGTCTTAAACAATTTTTCAATTCCTCTACCCTCCATGAAATCCTCGGCAAAACCCGAGATCTCCTTTTCAGTATAAGGAATAAGTCCCGCCTCATGCAAATGTTTTATGCGGTGCTTCTCCCTCGAAGATATTCGACCGTCCAGAATGAGTCCGATGAGGATAAGCAGCACGAAGAACGCCTGATCTTCCTGACTTGAATTGCTGATGGCTTTAATAAACCTTGCTTCATCCCAAGTACCTTTTCTTTCGTCAATCCCGAAAAGACCAAACAGATTTCGTGTCAGTAGAAAGTGGTTTTGATGGAAATCCCTCTTACTCACAGCGATATATTGCAAAGTATCAGAGAGAATGTCAGGGTCTGCTTTCAGAAGATGATCCATGGATCGGACATATGCGATAAGCTCTTCAATAATATTCTGACCCATGATAATGACCCTTGTCTCTCTGAGGATCGTCCGAGTTCCGTAGGCATTCCAAAAAGCGAAAATCGGGATTCCTGCAAAATCCTGAACGGCCCTAACCAAATATCGGCCCATGATACGCTGGATGATGAATCGGAAGAAAATATTGGTCAAGGTTGCCTTCAAGATGAAAGTCAGGTTCCAAAGCAACAGTACTTTTCTGTTCACACCCAGTAGAGGATCGATGCCGAATGACAAGAGTTCTTTCCCTTTTTTTTCAAGGCCGATGGCCATCAAAAGATTCTGTTTTTCAGGGTGTCTTTTGTTTTCATAATTTAAAAAACCTGTCGCCACTGCGATTTCATGCGCGCACCAGATGTTCAGCAGCGATAGAATCACAATTTCAATCGCTACAAGCACAACACTATACAGGATAAAAACCACAGGGAAATCGAAATCAAAACCAAGTACTTCTAAAGCCATGCTAGGAAACCAACTTGGTGCCAGGTATAAAGGGATGTACAGTAAAAGTACTCCCAATCCTCCAACCATAGCCGAGAGCCAAATAGCGGTTCGTTCTCGTTTTTTTATGGCAATGATCTCTGCTTCATTGAGCAGATATAGCTGTGCATCAACATTGATTTTCCTTACTGGAAGCAGTTTGTAAAAAAGAGAATAGATCTTTATCACAACTATAGATTAAAAGGATATTCTTACAAGTCAAAGTGAAATGACTGCATTGCTTGATCAAGTCCTCAACCTGACCCAAACCGTATCATCACCTATTATTCCATTTTTTATCACGGCGTTTTTCCTCAAAGACTCCAGGTAGAAACCATTCTTCTCCAAAACCCTTTGAGAAGCGTTGTTATCTGAAAATACTTCTGCAAAAATTCTATGAAGATCCGGTTCCCTATCGAATACCAGCGGTATCAGGATCCTGACGGCTTCAGTGGCCAAACCCCTTCCCCAGAAAGGTTCTCCGATCCAATATCCGAGTTCTGCAGTGCAACGGGAGATGTCCGTTTTTTTTATGATACTGATACCACCAACAAGCAAACCATCGAAATCTATCGCAAAATGCTTGACCGGATCAACATGTGCTCGAAGCCTCAACCAATCAAGTGCATCTTTGCTGGTGAATGGATTCGGGAAGGCATCGCGCAGATTATCCCATATTCGCTTGTTATTGGCAAGGAGAATGAGGGCATTCTTGTCTGACAGTTTCCATTGTCGTATGGTAATTCCCATGGCAGACCTCAAATGATCAGACTTTTCGTTTTACATATGCAGAATAATCTGGAATCTGACAGTCATAGTCACTATGGAAAAGTGGGGATGTAAGGATGAAATCTGCTGTGGCCCGGTCACATGCGAAGGGAATATTCCATGTAACTGCAACCCTGAGCAATGCTTTGATATCTGGATCATGTGGTTGAGCTTCCATTGGGTCCCAGAAAAAAATCAAAACGTCAACTTTCCCTTCTGCGATCATGGCACCGATTTGTTGATCCCCGCCAAGAGGACCGCTCAACATGCGCTGCACCGGTCTGTCGAGTTGATCCTCCAACATTCGCCCAGTGGTGCCAGTGGCCACTAATTCATGCCGCATCAGTGCCGATTTGTTATATTCGGCCCATTCTATAAGGTCTTTCTTTTTATTATCATGTGCCACCAGGGCGACACATTTCCGGCTTTTTAGTAATCTTTTCAGCAACATCCTATGATTGTTTTGGCAGGAGGAAAGCTAACAAAAAAACCGCATCCTTGAGGGAAGCGGTTTTTTTGCTTGCAACCATTTTCATGTATGCTCAAGTCAAGAAGCCCTCATCTCTTTAATTTTCTCCCGGATCTTATTTTCTATTTCATTGGCAAGTTCGGGATTGTCATGCAGCAACTGCTTAACGGTATCCCGACCTTGCCCCAGCTTGTCTGTGTTATAGCTGAACCAGCTTCCACTCTTTGAGACAATTCCCAATTCTACGCCCATGTCGATGATTTCCCCTACTTTGGAAATGCCTTCACCATAAACGATGTCGAATTCTGCCGAACGAAACGGAGGGGCAACCTTATTTTTAACGACTTTCACCTTGACCCTGTTGCCGATCGCTTCATCCCCGTCTTTGATTTGTGCCTGGCGACGTATGTCGAGCCTGACGGATGCATAGAACTTGAGGGCATTCCCACCAGTGGTGGTTTCAGGGTTGCCGAACATCACACCTATCTTTTCGCGCAACTGATTTATGAAAATACAGATCGTGTTCGTCTTACTGATGGTCGCTGTCAACTTTCGGAGAGCCTGGCTCATGAGCCTGGCATGCAGACCCATCTTACTATCTCCCATCTCTCCTTCCAATTCCGCCTTCGGCACAAGTGCAGCCACAGAGTCAATCACCACGACATCCACTGCACCTGAAAGAATTAGCCTGTCTGCGATTTCCAATGCTTGTTCACCATAATCAGGCTGCGAAATCAACAAATTGTCGACATCCACACCCAGCTTGCGCGCATATGCACTATCAAAAGCATGTTCTGCATCAATGATGGCGCATATCCCACCTTTTTTCTGTGCTTCCGCAATCACATGAATCGCTAACGTTGTCTTTCCTGAACTTTCAGGGCCATAAATTTCAACAACCCTGCCTTTGGGGAGACCACCAATACCCAACGCGACATCCAATCCAATGGAACCCGTAGAAATCACCTCCTGCTGCAATTCCCCCTTCTCATTCATCATCATCACACTACCCTTACCATAATCCTTGTCAATCTTGTCCAGCGTGAGCTTGAGGGCTTTCAGTTTTTCGTTGCTTGACATGCTTTCCTGTTTATTTTTCAAAATTATCTATGAGACAAAAGTAAGTGTTTTTTGTTTACGCAAACTAATTTTTTTAGTATTTTATTCACTAACTTATTTAGTTTTTTAACGAGCCGATTCCCGTTATTTCATCACCCTCGTAAAAGCTAATGGACAGAAGGCATTAAGGACATCCGCTTACTTTTGCTTTTTTTTCCGAAATTTGCATCAAATAATTTTTATATGAAAAAAATACTCTTGCTGATCGCAGGTCTTACAATATTCGGAATTTCCTTCGCACAAGACCCCATTTCAGCCAAAAAAGGTGTCACCTATGGAGCAGGCACAACAACAGAAGGAACACTCATCCCTGTCAGCGAGCTGGGTGACAAAATGCAAAACGACAAATTTTCAGGCAAGATCACAGGAAAAGTAGCAGAGGTTTGCCAGGAAAAAGGCTGCTGGATGAAGATTGAAACATCCAATGGCGAAAATATCATGGTCAAATTCAAGGACTACAAATTTTTTATGCCTAAAGATATTTTGGGGAAAGATGTAGTATTGGAAGGTGAAGCATCCTACAAGGAAGTGTCTGTTAAACAATTGAAGCACTATGCAAAAGATGCCGGAAAACCAGAAGCGGACATAGAAAAGATAAAGGAATCTAAAAAAGAACTACAATTTGTCGCAAAAGGAGTCCTGATTTTATGATGTCACTTTAATCTGTTGGACCAAAAAGACCCCAGAAGCGCAGTAATCCTAGATTCAGCGCTTCTTTTTTTTAAAAAAGACCCTAACTTGCTGTGATTGTCACATTATGTTTTTAACAAACGTTAATTTGAAAGCCTGATGAGGCTATCCATAATCATCGTAAACTACAACGTAAGGTACTTCCTTGAACAATGCCTGCATTCAGTCGCGAAATCAGCTACGGGATTCAGTCACGAGATCATCGTGGTTGACAATGCATCCTCCGATGAAAGTAGGACATATCTCGAACGACGGTTTCCATTGGTTGTTTTTATCTGGAATGACAAAAATCTAGGCTACGGAAAAGCAAATAATCAAGGTCTGAAAATCGCCAAAGGAGAATTCATCCTATTTCTAAACCCAGATACGATCATCCCTGAAGACTGCCTCGAACGCTGTATGCAACACCTTAGAACGAAAGAGCGTGCAGGTGCACTGGGTATTCGAATGCTAGACGGTACAGGAAATTTCTTGAGGGAAAGTAAAAGAGGTTTCCCCACTCCGAACGCCGCATTTTATAAATTGACAGGCCTTTCAGCTCTCTTCCCCAGATCTCAAAGATTCTCAAGATACCACATGGGACACCTGGATCCTCTTCAAAATCATGTTACGGATGTGCTTGCAGGAGCGTTCATGATGGCAACCAAACAAATTTTGGACAAAATCGGAGGATTCGATGAAAAGTTTTTCATGTATGGTGAAGACATCGACCTGAGCTTCAGGATCCAACAGGCAGGATTCGAAAACCACTACTTCGCAGAAACCCCTATCATTCACTTCAAAGGAGAAAGCACACAAAAAGGTTCATTGAAACAGGTGAGGTTGTTCTATGGTGCCATGGCTATATTCGCCAGAAAACACTACGGTAGCTGGCGTGCCGGATTCTTCTCAGCCTGTCTGCACGGAGGCATCTGGATCAGGGCACTATTTACTGCACTTGGCATCGCCTTAAAGTGGTTAACATCTCCCATTCAGAAAAAAATTCTTTCCAGAAAAAATCATGTCGCGGGTATCGATCAGCATCAACCCTCACAAATCCTGGTAGCAGCATCAGGAGATGACTATAAACGTGTACTGAATTTATTACAGCATAGTAAGGCTCAAACAGGAGTACCCGGGAGAATTTCGCTTAAAACAGGCGACGGAACAGGTCCGGGTACCATACAGGGAATTACCAACCTGCTCAGAAGAATATCCGCACGGGAAGTTATCTTCTGTCCTGACTATTGCTCATATAAGGATATCATTAGCCTCATGCAACAACTCCCCGGCCAGGTCAGGATACGCATCAGCAGGGCCGACACCGAAAGCATCATCGGAAGTGGGTATAGCATCGGTAAGACGAATGAAAAAGGTTAAAGCCAGGTTAAATAAATTCAACAACCACGAAATATCATTTGCACCCTACATTCCATGAAATAGTTAGCTGGTTGTTCTTATGGTTTTTTTGGACAATGCGTTAACTTGCAACCGATGTCCATATTTGAAATACATCTTCCAAAAACAATAGCAAGAGCCTTAAAGCTTCCAACCAATTCACCAAAGCGACAGCAAATCAGGGTACTAAAAAAACTCCTGAAAAAAGCACGCTTTACCGAATTCGGGCAGCAATATTTCTTTGATGAGATCCTGCTGAGCCGCCACCCAGGAAAAAAATTCCAGGACCTGGTACCAATTTTCAATTATAACAGCATTCATGAAAAATGGTGGCATAAAACCCTCAAAGGGGTTCCAGATGTATGCTGGCCTGGCAAGATCAAGTATTTCGCACTGAGCTCAGGCACTTCTGAATCTTCCAGCAAATACATACCGGTGACCAATGACCTCATGATTGGAAACCGCATCGTCATGCTGAAACAACTTCTTTCGCTGCGAAACTATGAAGGTGTAAGCTGGAAAAATGTGGGAAAAGGCTTTCTGATGCTTGGCGGAAGTACAAACCTCCAGAAAGGACCCGGTTACTATGCGGGAGACCTGAGTGGCATCACAGCTAAAAAAGTACCATTCTGGTTTTCCCCCTTCTATAAACCAGGAAAAAAAATAGCACGTACGAAAGACTGGAATGAAAAACTAGAAGAAATCGTCAGGGAAGCCCCTAATTGGGACATTGGATTTGTTGTGGGCGTCCCTGCATGGATTCAGATGTGCATCGAATTGATCATACAGCGGTATAAACTCAACAATATCCACGAAATATGGCCGAGACTCAGTTTTTTCGTTCACGGAGGGGTAGCCTTTGAACCGTATAAAAAAGGGTTTGAAAAATTACTGGCAAAACCATTGACATACATCGAAACATACCTCGCCTCCGAAGGCTTCATCGCGTATCAGGACAGGGAAAATTCAACCAGCATGCGCCTGGTGACCAATGAACATATGTTTCTGGAATTCATCCCCTTCGATGAAAAAAATTTCGATTCAGACGGCAACCTGCTTAAGGATCCGGAATGCCTGATGATCCACGAAGTGGAAGAAGGTAAAGATTATGCACTACTCATGAGCACTTCTTCCGGAGCCTGGCGTTATATGATCGGTGATACCATTCGATTCATAGACAAAGAACACTGCGAAATCATCATTACAGGCCGGACCAAGCATTACCTCAGCCTCGTAGGTGAACACCTTAGTGTGGACAACATGAATCACGCAATTCAGTTGGCTTCAGAAGAACTCAATCTCGTGATCCCGGAATTTACCGTAGCGGGTATAAAATTTGAGAATTTATTTGCACATCATTGGTATGTGGGAAGTGACGATCATATCGATGCAGATATCCTTAGACGTTGCATCGATGAAAAGCTCAAAGTCCTGAACGATGACTATGCCGTAGAAAGATCCAGCGCACTCAAAGAAATCATACTGGATGTACTTCCTGAAAGTGCTTTCATGGAATTCATGAGGCTGAAAGGTAAGATCGGAGGACAGCATAAATTTCCGCGGGTATTGAAAGGTACCATGCTGGAAGACTGGCAAACTTTCATAAGGACAGGTACTTTATGAAGGGTATTATTTAACCGGTTTCAGGTATTCGGGTTTTTAGAAACCCCATAACCCATAAACCAAAATTAATACCTAGAATTTTTATGACAGAAGCAATATTAAAGGGCATTGGCCTTGGCTTGATCCTTACCCTCTCCGTAGGACCTGTCATATTCACCATCCTCAAACAAAGCATCAACAACGGACACAAAGGTGGATTTGCCTTTGTGTCTGGAGTATGGCTGAGTGATATCTTCCTGGTCATACTCAGCAATATGTTCACGGAAATCGTGCGACAAATCCTCGAATTCAAATCCACAATCGCCTATGTCGGTGGACTATTTCTGATAGGAATGGGATTATTTTATGTATTCTTCAAGAAAATCGATATCAATGCTGGCAAAATGCCGGAAGTGCCTAACTTAAGCACAACCGACTATGCAAAATCAGTCATTTCAGGTTTTCTCATCAATACCCTCAACCCGAGCATCATTTTTTTCTGGCTGATCAACGCAACTGCATTTGCCGTAACGAATACCAAATGGGAGCGGATCATGATTTTCAGTATATGCCTGCTCGTAAATATGATATCCGATATATTTAAAGTGTTATTGGCTGGACGTATCAGGGATAAACTGACGCCGGGGAACATCAGTACGATCAATAGGATATCAGGTACCATACTCGTTGTTTTCGGACTGGCATTATGCTATGGAGTGTTCTTTCTGGAAAAAAAACCAGCGTAAAAAGGGCAAAATGAAGTTGAAACATATTAACCATATAGCTTGGATGAAATGGATATCTGCTGCGATATTACTTTTCATAGCACCCACCTCCTATGCTCAAGGATCTGATATGTTGCTGCTAAAAAAACGCAACGGGAAAACGCAACAGAAGTATCTAAGAGGTACACCTATCCAATTCACTGATGTTACCGGAAGAACCACAAATGGTACGATCGGTAAAATCGATAAAGATTCCGTTTTCATCCTCACACATGATATTAGACAACGTTATACGCAATGGGGCACTGCCGTAAGTGATACCCTCAGCGCGTTTCTTGACCCATATCACTTTCGTGAGATCACGGCAATAAGCAAACCCGTCAAAGGCTTCGGATTCATTCGAAACGGATCACTCTTCATCATCGGAGGAACCGCGTATGGCTTCCTTCACCTTGCAAATGCAGTGATCTTAAAAGAAAAAGTGGATGGCAGAACAATGGCACTCGCCGGTAGTGTAGCGCTGGCAGGCTGGCTATTGAAAAAACTTCAAAGGAACAATTACAAGATCGGTACAAACTATCAATTGACATACATAGATTTGTAAACTAATGTTTACAAAATTGACGTACAGTACATTTCAACCTCTTTGGAAACTTTGACCAGACTTTTCAAATCTTGAAGACACTTATTCAACTTTCCTGGCGATTCTTTAAAAGGTTTTTCCTTTTTCTTCTTCTTTTTCAGTTTGCTTACATCATTCTGTTGAAATGGGTCGATCCACCTATAACCCTGACGCAATTAGGAAGTTTTTTTAGCGGATATGGTTTGAAAAGGGACTACGTAAATGCATCTGAAATGTCTCCTAATATTAAGCTTGCAGTCATGGCCAGTGAAGATCAGCTGTTTCCAGATCACGGTGGATTCGATTTCAAGAGCATTCAAAAAGCCTTGGACTACAACGAACGAAAGCCGGGCCGGGTGAGGGGCGCATCCACCATCAGCCAACAGGTAGCAAAAAATGTTTTTCTATGGCAGGGAAGAAGCTGGATTCGAAAAGGGCTCGAAGTATATTTTACGTTTATGATCGAAAAAATCTGGGGGAAGAAAAGAATTCTCCAGACATACTTAAATGTGGCGGAAATGGGTAAAGGTGTCTTCGGCGTGGAAGCGGCAGCCAGACATCATTTCAATAAGAGTGCTTCAAAACTCTCAAGACAGGAGGCATCCATGATAGCTGCATGCCTGCCCAACCCCAAATTATACACGATCAAACCGGTATCCAGGCCGGTAGCTAAAAGATATCCTTGGATACTACGACAAATGAATAATCTTGAAGATGATGTCGACATAGCTAAAATCATCCGATAAGTCGTATTCCAACTCACTAATCTCGTATAACAAGTTCATAGCCGCTGCTATTCAGCGAAGGCCAGCCTGGAATCGCTGTGTTAATACCCCACTTGATCTGATATTCACCGGCAGCGAAACTAGCGGGCAACTTACAATCAACTTTCAGGTTACCCTCACGCACATCCTTCAGGCGGGCACCCGTCTGGATCAGGATCGCTTTTTTCTTATCCCTTTTGAATATAGACATAACGATCTGTGCGGTATCAAACCGGTGATAGCTCAGGTGGGTAGTGAGTTCAACGGGTATATTCACTTCGATCTCTGCATGTAGTATTCCCTCTGATACTTCCAGCCTTGATGAAGATCGTATATCCACTCGGGAAAAAGAAAAGAACGGATCGATGATTCTGGATCCTATAAAGCCCCTTGGCGTATGGATGGTATCAGTGAAATAATCATAATTCTCATGTGAAATGACCAACGCACTCTTACCCATAAGGGCTTGTTCCAAAGGCCAGAAATTATAGTTGTTGCGTCTATAGAAGATATTGTTCAAGCCAAAAGCACTGTCACCGGAATAAAAATTATATTGAGATGGGCGCTGGTAGGTGTTAACAAATACCACAGATTTTCCAGCTGCCTTTTCATGGACAATTGTCGACCATTCTTTGTTCCGGTGAAATTCATCTTTGGGAAAGAAAGGTAATGGATCGATATCAATCATCATATATACCCTTGCCACAAGCACGATCAAAAAAGATGGAATAAAGAGCCGGTATACCCATCGTGCTACAATGGGGGTAGCAGTTAGATATTGATGAGACAGAACAATAAGCGAAATGTAAGCAGGTGCCGTCCAGTTTGCTTCTACCCTCCCTTTGAAAGTACTCAGCAGAAAAAATGGATAAATGCCTAGCAGACAATACTTGAGCGCTTTCTCTAAATCTGTCTCAACCTTTTTCTTCGCGGCTGCCCATAACAATAACCAGCCAATCAATGGACCGGCCATCAGAATCTGACCAAAAACATACTCGAAAGTATAATCAGCTTTATAATAGGATGCATTCCTCTCGAACAAATGATAACGAAATGAGGGGTAGTCATGCTGGAACTGCCAGAACAGATGGGGTGAAAAGAGGGCAAGTGCAAGGAGTCCGACGGCATACGTTTGCCATTTTGTGAGTAACCGGATGTTGGAAATCAGGCTGAAAAAAACAATAAGAATACCATGGTATTTGCTATAAAGCATACCCGCGATCGTGAGTGCCACTAAAATGATTTCCAATGCACCTTGCCTAGCAAGAAACCTCCTATAGGCGAGAAAGAAAAGAACCACAAAAAACATGAGTGGAATATCAGGAACAGCTATGATGCCTCCGATCTGCATGAGCCCCATACTCAGGGAAATGGCATAAAAAAGACGATCATCGCGCTTCTCAAGCAGACTATCAATTGCCCAAAGGGTACCCGTCGATATGAGAACGATGAACAGGCGGAGTCCGAATTCATTATGAAAAAGCTGATACCCGGCACCAATAAGGAAACCGATCATTGGAGGGTGGTCAAAGTATCCCCAGTCAGGATGACGGGCATACATCCAGTAATAGGCCTCATCATCGAAAAGTCCGGAATTGCCTGCATGCAAGAGTGCGACCAGCAGCCAGGCTGCATAAAAAAGCGGTTTAGTATTACGCTGAAGGAATGGTATGTTTTGCCCGATTTCCATGGATTACTTTCTGATGTTTCAATAGTTCTTCAACAGCGATCAGGGCAGTTTCCAGCCGCTGACTGTCAGTTCCGTAAATATCTGCCCAAGGAGTCGACTGGTTGATCATAATGTCTTTATACATATTGAACAGCATATCCCTTGTACCATGATCCGGATACTCCCGCAACTCGTCTTTTTCCCAGCTAAGATCAGTATGGCAAAGTAGATAGAGGTCATATTTTCGATCTACGATCTGGTCGATGATCCACTGATGACATTTACCAAAAACAAACTCTGACCACACTTTCATGACATACATGTCAGTATCGATGAAAAGTATCGGTCTATCATTGATTGACCCGTGAAGCTTCTGCGAGTTTTTTATGACTTTCGCGGTAAATTCATCCTCGAGCGCCAACTGACCTTTTGCGATGGTCAGCAGATCTTCGAAACAATACTCTTTCCCGTTGGACAATAAGTATTCTCTCGCGTATTCCGGACACCAGTCGGTACTGTAAAATGCTGCCAGTTCGCGGCACAAAGTACTCTTCCCGGTGGATTCAGGACCAATGACAACAATTTTAAGAGGTTCCTTATGCATGCTTATTTACAATGGATTTTTTCTTCCATTCAGCCAGTCCGTAAAAAGCCATGACCAGAAGAATTAAATAGTAAACGCTGGTGAACACAAAACCTTTTACAAAATACAATGGTATTGAAGAAATGTTTGTAAGAATCCACCAATACCAACTTTCGAGTTTCTTTCTTGCCATGAGCCACATACCCGTATATGCTGATGCAGAAGCAAGGGCATCCGCCCATGGGATGACTCCGGGGGAAAAATCTATTTGAAGTTTTTTTAAGGCAATAAAAATGACCATATAAAAAAAAAGAAAAAATAACAGCTGGATGATCCATTCCATTTGTGAGGAAGCTCGAATCTTAAGGTAAGCTACCTGTGTATGATTTCGCCGGGACCAGACGATCCAGCCATATATGCTGACAATGGTGTAGTAAAGATTCACACTGGCTTCACCATAAAGTTGCCCTTTAAGGCTTAGGTATATATAAATTGTTGTATTCAACAGTCCGATAGGATATAGCAGTATATCCTCTTTCTTGGAATACCAGACGCTTACAATGCCGGATATCACTGCGACATATTCAAGCCAGCCTGTCTGTCGTATACCATCGATGAATTGCTGAAAGACTGTTACCATCAGTGAGTCAAAAGTCCTGACTAATTTCTACATTGCCTAAACAAAATGCTAAATGGGAAAGATAAAGGGTGCAACAATACTGATAACGGGCGGGGCATCGGGCATTGGCAGACTGATGGGCGAAATATGCCTTGAGCGGGGCGCCAACAGACTCGTCATTTGGGACCACGATGCCCTTAAATTGAATGATACACTGAAGGATTTCAGGGAAAAGGGGTACAACGTCAAGGGAGAGGTTATAGACATCACAAAAACAGAAGATGTGATCCGTGCAGCATTTGACGTCCATCAATCTTGCGGACAGGTGGATATCCTGATAAATAATGCCGGAATCATCGTGGGGAAATTCTTTGAAGCGCATAGCCACGCGGAAATTGACCGAACCATGCAGGTAAACACAAATGCAATGATGCATATCACCAAGGAGTTTCTGCCGAATATGCTTCGCTCAGGAACAGGACATATTGTTAATATCGCTTCAGCCGCCGGCATGGCTTCAAACCCCCAGATGGCTGTTTATGTGGCTAGCAAATGGGCCGTCATAGGCTGGAGCGAGACCCTGCGTTTAGAAATAGAACAACGATCAAAAAACTTGCATGTTACCACAGTCACTCCTTTCTATATCAGTACAGGCATGTTCGAAGGGGTTCAATCACCGATTGTCCCAATTGTCCGTCCAAAGGCAGCAGCGCGCCAGATCATTCTTGACATTGAACGAAACAGGATTTTCAGCAGAATGCCCTGGATTGTTTATGCGATGCCGTTCTTCCGGGGTTTCCTCCCTCAGCGTTGGTACGATGCCGTGATTGGAAAGTGGTTTGGTATCTATTCCTCCATGAAGGAATTCAAAGGGCGAGATAGCAAATGATTGGATAGTGTATATTTAAAACAGGAACGCAAGGTTCTTATATAAAGAGCCTTGCGTCCTATGGTGGGGTTTCTATGGAATTTTATTCTGCTTCTGCAACGACTTCGGTGACCTCAGGAATCATTCGCTTCATCATCCCTTCGATTCCGGATTTCAGCGTGATCATGGATGAAGGACAGCCACTGCAACTGCCTTGCAACATAAGGGTTACTACCCCATCATCGAACTTCTTGAACTGTATGGCACCACCATCCATTTCCACTGCAGGTTTCACATAATTCTCAAGCAGCTCTTTAATTCTTTTCACGACATCTCCATCTTCAGAAAGAACAATATTGGTACCCATTTGATCTTTAACGACCACTTGATCTTCGTGGATGACGACCTTTCCCTCTTCGAGATAGTCTTTTAGGAATTGACGGATGGATGGCTTTATATCCTCCCAATCAGCCTCCGGTGTTTTGGTCAAGGTTACAAAATTACTCGCTATGAAAACACTCTTGACAAAAGGAAATGCGAAGATTTCAGACGCCAAAGGTGAAGGCGCTGCGCTCTCCGGATCAGGGAAATCAATGCTTTTCCCGGCATACAAGAGCTTGTTTGCCACAAACTTCATAGTCTCCGGGTTCGGGGTCATTTCTGTATAGATACTGATCACCAGGTTACCTGATTTCACCATAGCTTAAAATTTGTGTTTATCTTGTAAAAGTAACAACATGCCGGGCTTAAAGGTTGACAGGGTATATCAGAAGACTTGTTTTAAAGCTTAAAATCCTAATTTTTTCCAAATTCGTAAACCTAAAATACACACTATGATTTCTTCAAAAATCGAGAAAGCACTCAACCAGCAGGTACTCCTTGAGGCAGAATCATCTCAGATCTACCTCGCCATGGCTTCCTGGGCAGAAGTTGAAGGTTTTAATGGGATCGCTGAATTCCTGTTCACGCATTCAGATGAAGAAAGATCGCATATGCTCAAGTTGCTGAATTTCATCAACGAGCGAGGTGGCCATGGGATTGTGCCAACACTCAAAGCACCACCGCAAAAATACAAAGGTATCAGGGAGCTCTTTCAGGAGGTCCTGGACCATGAGATCCATGTGAGCAACGAGATCAATAAAATGGTGGACGTCTGCCTGAAAGAAAAGGACTATACGACACATAATTTCCTGCAATGGTATGTCAGTGAACAGATCGAGGAGGAGGCAATGGCCCGCAAGATCATGGACAAACTGAAACTCATCGGTGATGATAAGGCAGGCATGTATATTTTCGACAGGGATATCACATCATTGGATGGCGGACAAGCGGTCGTTAAAGAAGGCAAAAAGTAAAGAAGGGGCGATAAACGCCCATATTTGCCCTGAAGTGAATCCATTTATTGGTAAATCCCATTCAGCAGTCGGGCATGCTTTCTGATCACTTTGTGGGTTGTGCTATCGGTGTCGTACACAGAGTACCATCCCTGGGGTTCATGGGGTGGATCCCCCGTAAGCGGGTCTCCTTGTTTCCACATCTCACCAGGCATCTTGGGCCTGCCTTCACCAGAGTAAGCCCAGAAATTTACTCCGGAGGCTTCCCCTTTTTGGGCATATGCGTAAATCTGGTTGAAAACGAACTCAAAATAGCTGTCACGGTTCAAGTTGGAGGATGAGGGATCGAAAGATCCCTTGTCTTTCATGATGCCGAATTCCTCCAATACCCATGGCTTACCGATCTTCTTTGCATCTGATGCATGCCTTGCAATATATTCCAGCACCTTCGCCTTTGCCAATGGATAAGTACTGTCGTGATTGGCAGGATCATACCATGACCAGTTTTGGATCCAAACATGCGCAGTTCCGTAGTCCACATTCGGTCGATCATGCATCCTGATAAAATCTGTTCCTGTGTAATTCGGTGAGGGTGTATAACCTTCTGCGCCTGTAGATACCAGTTGATTCGGTGCCAGGCGCTTGATGAGTGAGGCTGTCGTATCAATCCATTGCATCATCAGCTCCGTATTATTGAAACCCCGAGGTTCATTGCATAGCTGCCAGGACATGATGGTAGGATCATCCTTATAAGGCTTCTTGCTGATGGAATTGGTGCGACCAATGATTTTTATTACAGCCTGATGGTAAAGTGCAATGGCTTGGGGGTTAGCGTAGAAACCTGCAGTATACTTCTGATAGCTATCCCAGGTTCCCTTTCCGTGTGGTGGAGGATATGGGATGCTATCTGCACCTGTCCAAAAGTTATATTGCGCCATTCCGCCAGACCATGGCCAAAAGTTATTCAGAACGACAACTGCCGTCATATCCCTAAGGCGCATTTCTTCCAACAGGAAATCAAGGCCCTGCAACAGTTCCTCCCTAAAAATTCCTGGACTATCCTGTACAGAGGGTCTTACTCGAAGCATACTGCCATCGGGTCCTTCACTCAGTGCGAGGATCCGGAGATTTGTGATACCAAGTGAACGCATATGATCCAATTCCCTCTTTAACCTTTTCCTGTCACCGCTTTCTCCTTTAGAGCCGAGGTTCATCCCCTGCCAATAGTTCGCACCCATAAAGCGGTAAGGTTTTCCGTTGCGCATGAACTGGGTTCCTTTGACCTTTACAAATAAAGGCTCAACAGGCTTGTGGCCAATGGTAAATAAGAGCATCAACAGGATGACATATAAGAATCGACTTTTCTTCATAGATATGTTTGATACGCTTTCCCCTGAAAGTGGTGGTATTCCATCATGCCACCAGCCCGGGAATAGTCAATTTTAAATACTTTTTTTGAGATCTTCAGTTAAGAAGGCACATGATCCATACTGGTATATCACACGAAAATAGTACTGATTTTTGGGGGAATATTCAATCAATTTCAATTGTAGCCGGATCTGATTTCATTGCGGTTGATGTAAGCGATGGATTCAACATCCGGTTGACACTTAAATAAGGGTTATCAGGCTGTAACATTCTCCCTTCGATACAAAATGCAAATCCTTCCAGCGTGTCATCTGATAAACAATATGATATACTTGGCGTGCATAAAAAAATCCAGGAAAAAATTTCCTGATCCAGAAAAATCTTTGGGAGGTATTTACATGCGAGGGTGTGATCTTTTCATTCAGTTGAATTACTATCCGTATACCATTTCTGTGTAGTGCTCTAAACTTCTGTCAGGCCATCCGGCGCTTTCTATACATGTAAATGTTCAGTGCAGAATACGCCAATAACATTGCAATACCTGCAAGAGCCAATTGTCCGATGGCGGGTGTACGTTCCGCTTGAGAACCATGTATCCCAAAAAGTGCCCAAGCGATTACCCAGGCAAATGCGTGATCCTTTCTTTTTATAATGAAAAGTAACCCAAGCAATATGGCAACAGCCATCAATGTCAGACTCCAATAAGCAGGCTCCAGTCCGAAACCGGTCCATTTTATCTTCACGAGCAAAGCAGTGATGTTAGCGATGGTAGCGACGGAGATCCATCCAAGATACACGACGAAAAAAGAATAGAGAAAGAACTTCCGGTATCCTGACAGTGATTCTCTGAAAGGCTGCATTTTTAAATAGATCAGGATGAGCAGAGCCAGAAACACCAACATGATCAATACAGAAAGACCCGTCATCAAGTAATGCCAGACAAGGATCCAGCCGGCATTGACGAGGCAGGTCAGCAGGAAGAGTGGGGATACCGCCTGTGCAAGCTTTCCGGATGGCATATCGGGTGCATACCACATCCATTTGACACTGACCGCAACGAAACCGATCATCATAAAATAGATCAGACTCCAAATGCTGAAGGTGAAACCAGCCGGCACAAAGAGATTCGGATAGAAAGATGAAACCTGTCCAGTATTAAAACCATTGATGGGCAGTGCATTAGCGAGGGAATTGACAGTAAGCACCAGCACAAGCCCAACTATATTCAAGATGGCGAGTTCCCTTGGGTGAAGCATAGTAACGATTGAATTGATATGTAGTGAACATGACTGGCTCTTACAAGTTACCCGTTATACGCTACAGGTACCGGAAAATAGCATCAAACCTCAGCAGCCAGCTTTTCGATGGCCTTTTCTGCTTTTTGGCGGGCAAGATTCTTCTTGTACTCGAACCATTTCTTGTCATCGATCTTCCGCATGATGTTATCTGTGACACGCAAAGCAGATAAGTGCCAGATGCCTTTCGAAAGTGTCGGTAAACTATTGGCCATGGTGCGCAGTGCGAGTCCGAAACCACCCGTGAGGTATTCGATATGGTGCCAATATCCACTCGGCATGAACAAGGTATCGCCATGTTCTATCACCACACTCATACCTTTTGCGTAATTCAAACCTGGAAACTCTTTATAGTCCGGATGATCGATATCTGCGATGGAATGTACGTTGAAAGGTAACCTGTAGAGCAGATCGGATTGATTTGGGTGGAACAGCACAACCCTCTTCTGTCCGTGGAACTGTGTCAGGAAAACATTGCTCATATCGATATCCTGGTGCATTCTGACAACTGAATTTGCCGGTCCGAAGAACATAAAAGGCATCTTGATCCAGCGGTTCGCGATCTCCGGATATCCAAAATCCTTCAGCAACTCTGGTTTATATTTAAAAACCGGGAATAGGAACAGCCGCAGGTCAGTAGGCTGATGTTCAATGAGGTTCAGGTACTCGTCAAAACGCATGACGGCATTGGGTACCTGTAAGGTTTTTGATATATCTTCCTTCCGATTGCCAAAGAGTCCTACTTCTATATCCCCCATGCTTTTTCTGAAAAAGTCCATGGTCCATTTTGTGTAGGCGGGGTATTTTTCCCACAGGCCGCGAAGCACGACTGGTTTTTGAGGAATATAATATTCCCTTTGGAATTCCTCCCTTGTGATGGTGGATCCGTCTACGACTGGGATTGGTGTGCTGATATCTATGGGCATGCTATTGAACTTTAAAGTGTAAAATTAATGATAATAGAAAGACGTTCGTTCTTCTGCAAATTTCCGGCATAGATGCAACACATAAAGTCATGAACTTGTAAAAAGCCAGAAACCGGTCAGGAAGAAACCAATCTGCAAATTCTGATTAGTTTTACACAAATGAAAAACATCTCACTTCTCTTAATGGCACTCACTCTAATTCTGCCGGGCTCCTGCCGCAATACCAAAAAGGCGCCCGAACGCGAAGTTACCCTGGTCGTGGTCAAAATATCAGATGGCGATACTTTTCATGGACGTGGGGACGGAATCACTTACAAGATACGGCTTCAGGGAATCGACGCTCCTGAACGCGGGCAGGATTTCTCCAATAAGAGCAAGGACCTTCTTGGCGAACTTTGCTCCTACGGCCCCGTCAAAGTGAAGCTTCTCAGCAAGGATCGTTATGGACGCTGGGTCGCGGATGTATATAATAACAAAGGGCAGTTCGTCAATGAGGTAATGGTTGCGGAGGGGATGGCGTGGCATTTCAAGAGATATTCGAGCGACAAGAATCTTGACAGACTGGAAGATTTGGCAAAACAAGAAAAGAAAGGCTTATGGTCCTTTGACAGTCCTATACCCCCATGGGAATACAGGAATCTGAAGAAAAAAAAATGATCCCCGACCCAAAACAAGCAAATCAATTCTTTCTTTTTAAAGGTTACCTTTTTTAAGTTCCCTTAAGGCATGATCTGCGGCACGAGCTGTCAGGGCCATATAGGTCAGGGAAGGATTCTGCGTGGAAGTAGAAGTCATACAGGCTCCGTCGGTGACAAAAACATTCTGACATGTGTGCAGCTGATTCCATTTATTGAGCAGCGATGTTTTAGGATCATTCCCCATTCGAACACCACCCATCTCGTGGATATCCAGACCCGGAGCCTGTTTCGAATCGGTGGCATGAATATCGCGAAAGCCGGCCTTGGTGTACATTTCCGTCATCTGTTCGATGAAATCTATGATCATTTTCTCATCATTTTCGTCATAATCAATGTTGACTTTTAGCAATGGCATCCCCCATTCATCCTTTTTGAAGGGGTCCAGAGAGACCATATTTGAAAGCTTTGGAATTGTTTCACCCATTATGTGGGATCCCACATTCCAAATCCCCCATTGGGGATGGTCCAGCTTATGTTTGAGGTCGATCCCGAAACCGGATTGATCACTTTCAAATCTGCGGTTGGCAGAGAATCCAGCCGCATAACCCCTCAGAAAATCCGTTTCCTGACGTTTGACATTGCGGAATCGGGGGATATATGCACTTGTAGGCAGCCTGCCGTCAGTCTTCTTATCCAGATAGCCTTCGTATGTGGCAGAAATCCGAGCCCTATAGATATGGAATGCTACATATTTCCCGAGGAGGCCATTATCATTTCCCAACCCATTCGGGAAACGCTTCGAAACGGAATTCAGCAAGATGAGATTCGTATTCAGTGCAGCTGCATTGACAAATATCAGTTTGGCGGAATATTCCCGCACTTCTTTTGTTATTGCATCGACTACTCGAACGCCGGTAGCTTTCCTCCTGGCGTCGTCATAAATAACAGAATCAACCACTGAATTCGGTCGCATGGTCAGATTTCCCGTACGCATTGCCCAGGGTATTGTGGAGGCATTGCTGCTGAAATAGCCTCCAAACGGGCATCCCCTTTGACAGAGAACCCTGTTCTGGCATTGAGCACGACCCTGTTCGATGTGAATTTTTTCCGGACGAGTGAGGTGCGCACAACGACCATAAACCACGTGCCGGTCTTTATAATGTTCCGCCACCACATCCTTGAAATAATCCTGTACACAACTCATTTCCAGAGGAGGAAGAAATTCCCCGTCAGGAAGTGTATCCAAACCGTCACGGTTTCCGGAGATTCCGGCGAATCGTTCAACATAACTGTACCATGGAGCGATGTCGCGGTAGCGTATTGGCCAGTCAACGGCAAATCCATCCCTTGCAGGACCTTCAAAATCATATTCACTCCAACGCTGTGTCTGCCTTGCCCAAAGCAATGACTTCCCACCCACCTGGTATCCTCTGATCCAATCAAATGGCTTATCCTGCACATACGGATGATCAGTGTCCTTCACAAAAAAATGTTGTGCGTCCTCCTTAAAGGCATAGCAGCGGCTCACCACTGGATTTTGTTCTCTGATTTCAAGAGGAATTTCTCCCCTGTGTTCAAATTCCCAGGGCATCATATTCGTCGTGGGATAATCTTTGAGATGCTGCACATCCCTCCCTCTTTCCAATAAAAGTGTCTTGAGGCCCATACCCGTGAACTCTTTAGCAGCCCAGCCTCCGCTGATACCTGAACCTATGACGATGACATCGAAATTCTTATTGTCAAATCCCATGAATCTTTTTTGAAATAATGAAGGTTTTTTAAACCAACCTAAGCCGGTATACAGCCGAGGTATCTGGAGGGTATCAATTCATATACCTGCACTTTTGTAAGAAAGAACTCGGAGGACCGATATCCCTGGATGGTATATTTCCTGAATGTTTTGTAAAAAAAATCGATAGATCCCCCGGGCGGGGCGCCATCCTCCATCCGACGCAAAAAGGAACTGCGCTTCCCATTATCAAGATCAGCAAAATTACCCCCTTCATGCTTCTTGGATGACGTATTGAAAGCCTTCATGCCCTCCATGAATAATGTCCGTTCATCCAAAGGACGACAATCATCCACCATCCGCAAGGCGAACAGATGGGCTGAAACATCTTTCGCTCCGGGTGTATCGGTCCTGGGAATGAGTGTTTCGGCAAGGTCTGCCAGCATACGCTCATCATCCCGGGTGATATCGAGAAAGCGGAAACTCATGGAAGGTCTCCTGTCATTCTGTATGCATGATGGGATCAGAATTGTGCCGGCAGAAAGGCATAGAAACTGTCGGATAACGTTGCGTCTGTTGACTGTCATATGGCTGATATGATCTCACTAGAATGATGATTTTTGAAATTAGGGAATAACGGCGAAATTCTCCCATGCATACATCTGTAATTTTATAAAAAATCCGGGTACCATTCATCACCATTAATAACGTCAATGCATAACCGAAATAGACATGAATTGAGGGGTTTCGTATTCCGAATACGAATATCCATTGAAAAATGGTTGAACATCAGTTACAGGATACCCTTAAACCCTTAACAACAGGGCGTTTCAGTACCTTTTTTTTACTTTAAACGTAAAAATTGTTGATAGAAGATCAGTTTTCAGGTCGAAGAACCTGCCATACATTTGTTTTAGGATCAGACACAAACGCCTTCATCATCTGTTGCAGATTCTTCTACCGGTTCCTGCCATATACCCGCTGCATTGTTTGCCTAAAAGCCTTTGTTAATTTTTCATCAACCATTAAACCGTTTCATCATGAAAAGGAACATCAGGCATTTAATGCCCATGCTCGTCCTGTCCATCATTACACTTGCATGCTTAACTGTACAAGCCGGAGAAAAGGATCCAGAAGTGAAAGTCGCCTTTACTGGGTATCGCAACAACCATCCGGTCTACAAGATGGAAGTGAATAACCCGGAGAACATCAAACTGGCTGTGACCATCCGTGATCAGGAAGGTGTTGTGCTTCATCAGGAAATCGTGGAAGGTCGGAACATCTCCAGGAGTTATTGCTTCCTGAAAGATGAGTTGGGAAGTTCCGATATCGTAGTGGAAGTGTCCCGGTATGAGAATACTCCTTTCTTCACAAGCATCCGCATCGACAAAAGAAAAATGAAATGACTCAGCATGCATGAGATCGATCCTTTGACAAGGTGCCGGCAGATTGTCGGCACCTTGTCAATTTAAATTAAAGACATTTTTAAAGATTAAATTGTCAGGATACTTTTAGGGAAATAGCTGTTTACGTAATTTTAGCATGAGAAACCGATAAGGCCGTTAATATAGGTCAAGATAAAAAGGGTCAGCTGTTGAAACAGCCGACCGTTAACGATTGCTTGCCATATGAAAAGAGGTGGTAGTCTGCGTGTAATGGGTATTCAACCCTGTGTTCAACATTATCTTTGCTGGACATAGCGCTAAATTATCCTGTTCAACGCGATTGTTAAAATCAGATTGTTTTAAAAAATCTGATGTCTAAGCCCTGTCTGGTTTTCGGAAGGGCTTGTTTTCATTGGGTTTCAACAAAAAACAACAGGGATGTCAACACCATTTTCGGATGCGCTTTTCCAGCTTGTCAAATCCATGGAGAAAGCGGAGAAGCGGCATTTCAAGATCTACATCAAACGGAGTTCTGACAAGGACGATCTCAAAGTGGTGCAGCTTTTCGATGCAATGGATGGGATGGATGAATATGACGAAAAAGCCATCTTCCGGAAAATAAAATCCCTCAACAAATCGAAACTGGCCAACCTCAAGACACATTTGAACAAACAATTGCTGGCCAGCCTTCGTCTGCTGAAGTCAAAGGATAACATTGACCTTCAGCTAAGTGAACACCTTGATAATGCCAGAATCCTATATAACAAGGGACTAAAACTACAAAGCCTTAAAATCCTCGAAAAGGCAAAGGAACTGGCAAGGAACAATCAGAAAATCAATACACTTGTGCAGTTGATCTCCCTGGAGAAAAAAATCGAGACCCTGCATATCACGCGCAGTTCCGCGGAAAAAACGGAACAATTGGCCAGGGAAGCCATGGAAGTCAGCCAGCATATCGAACGGGTTACAAAACTCTCCAGCCTGGCATTGCTCCTATACCGATGGTATGTGATCCACGGACATACCCGCAATGAAGCGGAAGAGATTGAATTGAAAACCTATTTCCGCAATAATCTGCCTTCAGACCTTTCGAAAGTGACTGGCTTTTATGAAAAGCTGTACCTATACCAAAGTTTCTGTTGGTTCGCATTCATCCGTCAGGATTTCCTATTGAACTATAGGTATGCCCGCAAATGGGTGGATTTGTATAAGGAAGATCCCCGAATGATCGCAATAGAAACCGGCCATTATATCAAAGGCCTGCATAGTGTCCTGAACGCACACTTCGCACTTCGGGATTTCAGAGGATTCGACAAAGCACTAAAAGAATTTGAGGATTTTGCCCATACGGAGGAAGCATTGAAACATGATAATTTCAGGGTGCATGCCTCCATATACATGAATAGCGCAAGGATCAACCGGCATCTGATGAAGGGTACATTCTCCGAAGGTGTCAAATTGGTGCCGGAGATCGAGCATAGTATCCATGACTATGGATTATTCGTGGATCAGCACCGTATCATGTTATTCAATTACAAGATAGCATCAATGTATTTCGGGAACAGGGATTTCAACAAGGCGATCGACTACACCCATCGTATCATCAATGGTCCGGGAGACCTGCGGTTGGATCTGCAGTGTTATGCGCGACTGGTGCATCTCCTGAGTCATTATGAGCTGGGGAATTACGAAATTCTCGATTCGCTCTCTAAATCCACATATCGATTTTTCAAGAAGATGAAGAAACTGACAGATGTTGAACGGGCAACCTTCGACTTTGTACAGCATAGTTTCGGGTATCCACCACGGGAGATCAGAGACCGGCTTCAAAAATTTCACGACAAGGTACAGCTATTGGAAAAAAGCAGATTTGAGACGAGATCCTTCGCATACCTTGACATCATCTCCTGGGCGGAGAGCAAGTTGACAGGCAAGTCCATGGAGTCTGTGATGTTTGCGAAATACCTCGAAAGTCCCAGGAAATAATCCGTTTTCTTAATATGTCCGTCATCTTATCACCGATTTTATTTGGTAACATTCATCGGTGGTCGCTATAGATTTTGGCAGGTAGTGATGTCCTGAGTATTTCATATTCCTCATCCGATAATACGGGGGTGTTGATAGCGCCGGCGATTTCATCCAACTGAATAAAATTGCTCACACCTACGATTGCGGTGACAAAGGGTCGGCCATGTAGTACATATCGGATTGCTGTCTGAACTGGGGACCTGTTCTGTGTGGAACATGCAGCAACCGTCGCTGCTGCCGCAGCAATTTCTCCTGCCGAATGACCGAGATGTTCTACTGCAGGCTTTCCTACAAGTAAACCCTTCGCTAAGGTTCCCCGTGCGAGGACGCTGATTCCATTTTCGTCCAACAATGGAAGTATCTGTTCCTCAGGCCTTCGGTCGGCGAGGCTGTACTGCAACATCACGCTTGATATCTGTGATCGTTTCACATATTCCCTGATCACATTCTGACGAATGGATGATATGCCATAGGCACGGATCTTCCCTGACGATTTCAACAACTCGAATGCCTCAATGGATTCATCGATAGGGTCATCAACTGTTCCACCATGGAGTTGATAAAGGTCGATATATGTTGTCCTCAAACGCCTCAGACTCTCCTCCACGGCTTTGATGATATACTCCTTTCTAGGATTCCATACCAAACCGCTCTCATCGTTGCTGATTTGATTGCCGACCTTTGTCGCCAGCAATATATCGTCCCTTCGGCTATGTATGGCCTTGCCGATGATTGTTTCATTCATTCCTTTGTCATAAATGTCTGCCGTGTCCAGAAACCTAATGCCCATGTCGAAAGCATGGTGCAGCATCTGTAGGCATTTTTGTTCATCTTTTACGGGC
>JBIKIB010000128.1:0-8988 GCA_044361845.1 Chitinophagaceae bacterium
CCTTCGCAGGAAAAGGCACTGCTCGGATTCGTCAGGGATGGCAAGGGCTTCGTACCCCTGCATTGTGCTTCCTGGTGCTTCCGGAATTCTCCCGCGGTCGTTGATCTTATCGGCGGACAGTTCAAATCGCATCAGTATGATTCATTCCCCGCGGTCATTGTCAACGCCGGCCATCCGGTGATGAAGGGCATCCCTTCTTTTTATACCCGGGATGAGACCTATGTGCATGATAAACTCAGTAAGGATATCCAAGTACTCACGGAGCGTGTGGATGGGGATCGCAGGGAACCCTATACATGGGTACGTAACTATGGCAAGGGGCGTGTCTTCTACACCGCATACGGACATGATGACCATACTTTTAACAATAAGGGATTCCAGGAACTGGTGAAGAATGGTATCCTGTGGTCTGTCGGTGAGGATGCACAGAAACGTCTCGCGGCATACAGGATCGCTGACCCGAAGTATGTCGATGGTCCCGTGCCGAACTACGAGAAGCGCGACCCGGCTCCAAAAGTCCAGGAGTCGCTCAGCCCCGCTGAATCCATGTCGCTCATGCAGGTGCCTGTCGGTTTCGAGCTGCAGCTCTTCGCTGCCGAGCCGATGGTCGTGAATCCCATCTATATGAACTGGGATGAACGCGGAAGGCTCTGGGTGATCGAAACGGTCGACTATCCCAATGAGATCCGGGACGAGGACAAAGGGGATGACCGCATCAAGATCCTGGAAGACACCGATGGTGACGGAAAAGCGGATAAATCGACCATCTTCGCCGACCGGCTCAATATCCCCACCAGCTTCACCTTCATCAATGGCGGCATCATGGTCAGTGCCGCACCGTCCTTCATCTTCCTGAAGGATACCGATGGAGATGACAAGGCTGACATCCGCAAGAGCGTACTAACGGGATGGGGTAAGCGCGATACCCATGCACAGGCATCCAACCTAAGGTATGGCATCGACAACATGCTTTGGGGCGTCGTGGGGTATTCCGGATTTTATGGCAAGGTCGGGCCGGATTCACTAAAGTTCGGTCAGGGCATCTTCCGTTTCACGCCCGATGCGAGCCGGCTGGAGTATCTCTCCACTACCAGCAACAATACATGGGGACTCGGTTTTTCGGAGGATTTCGATGTGTTCATTTCCACGGCGAACAATACACACAGCGGGTTCTTCGGGATCCCGAAACGATATTACGATAAGACGGGCATAAAGCAGAGCGGAGTGAAGAAGATCGATGCGCACTATGCGATGCATGTGGCCACGAAGAACCTGAGGCAGGTGGATGTGCATGGAGGCTTCACCGCCGCGGCCGGTCATTCGCTGTACACGGCACGTGATTTCCCGAGGGAATTCTGGAACAAGGCCGCCTTCGTCACGGAGCCAACGGGTCGACTGGTGCATATTGTCCATCTGGAGCAGCAAGGGGCAGGCTTCCGGGAGAAGGGTGATGGCTGGAACATGCTGGTGAGTGCCGATGAATGGGCGGGACCGATACAGGCGGAAGTGGGACCCGATGGGGCGTTATGGATCACCGATTGGTACGATTTCATCATCCAGCATAATCCCACGCCCAGTATCAAAAGCTCCGGACTGGATGCTGTCAATGGTGCCGGCAATGCATATATCAACCCGTTGCGTGACCACGAACGCGGACGCATCTACCGCCTGGTGCATAAAGAGCATGACAGGAGGAATTCCATGATCTTGAGCAAAGAAGATACCGAGGGACTTGTCAAAGGATTATCCCATTCCAATATGTTCTGGCGGACGACGGCGCAGCGGTTACTGGTGGAGAAAGGGGAGAGGTCGGTGATGGCATCTTTGTTCCGCATCGTGCAGGATCTGCGACTCGATGAGACAGGTATCAACGCTCCGGCTGTTCATGCCTTATGGACACTGCACGGATTGAAAGCATTTGACGGTCGCAGCGCCGAGGCGATCGCCGTAGCGGTGAAAGCCCTTGCTCATCCCGCCGCCGGTGTGCGAAGGGCCGCCATCCAGGTGCTTCCACGCACATCCGCCACACTCGCTTCCATGCAACAGGCACGCGTGTTCGATGATCCCGACCTGAGGGTGAGGCTTGCAGCGATCCTGGCAGTAGCTGACATGAAATCGTCTGACCCCATCGCAAAACAACTCGTCAGCATGACCGATGATCCGCTTAATCTCGGCGATGAATGGATCCGCCAGGGCCTGACGGTCGCCGGTCGCCTAAATAAAGATGCATATAAAAAATTCCTGGGAGCCGCCACGGCAAAGAATACAGCTTCCCCGATGACCGATACCACGGTGCTGAAACGCCGTGCCGAGGTTGTTAAGTCCATCACCGAAGCGGTCTTGCCGGAGAAGACAGGCACTGAAAACCTCCAGAAAGCTGACAAGACCATCATACTTCGTGTAGTCAAGGACGTTATGAAGTATGATCGTCAGCTGTTGACGGCAAAGGCGGGCACACTTTTGCGGATCGTCTTTGAGAATCCCGACTTCATGCAGCATAACCTTTTAGTGATCAAACCGGGAACGCTCAATAAAGTAGGGGAGGCAGCGGATAAGTTGGCCCAGGACCCCAATGGTCAGAAAATGCAGTATGTGCCCAAAATGCCGGAGGTGCTGGCATCCACACCACTCGTCAATCCCGGATCGAAATACACACTGGATCTGCGCATTCCCGCAACGCCAGGCGACTATCCATTTGTATGTACCTTCCCCGGGCATTGGCGCATCATGAACGGTATCCTTAGGGTTTCGAAATGATGGTGATCGAAAAAAAATCGGTTCCGGCATCAGGCAATCCTTGTCTCCTGCGATCGGAAGATCATAACACTGGGCGGATCATCCATCGAGGAATTAAATTTTCGCAAGCATGAGTCTTGACATCAGCATCGGCGTGAGCACCTGGCTTTGGGCTTCTCCATTTTCCACAACCACCGCGGAGACACTGTTCCCGAAGATCGCATCTATGGGTTTCGATGCAGTGGAGATCGCTGTGGAAGATCCTGCACTGGTGGATGTGAAAGCCGTGAAATCAATGCTCGACAACTGTGGACTCAAAGCCCTTGTATGCGGTGCCTTCGGTCCTTCACGCGACCTTACACATGAGGATCCCGCCGTACATGCGGAATGTTTTTCGTACATAGAAGCCTGCCTCGATATCTGCAACGGCCTTGGTGCCTCCTTCTTTGCGGGGCCGATGTATTCTGCCGTGGGTAAGGCGCGGATGATCCCCGACGAACAGCGGAAGCGAGAATGGGCACTTGCCGTGTCGAACCTCGGGA
This sequence comes from Chitinophagaceae bacterium, assembly GCA_044361845.1. Taxonomy (GTDB): domain Bacteria; phylum Bacteroidota; class Bacteroidia; order Chitinophagales; family Chitinophagaceae; genus Pollutibacter. The sequence continues at coordinate 3,279 of JBIKIB010000128.1, forward strand.
AGGTCTGCGAAATGGCTTCCTCCCGCGGACTGATGGTCGCACTGGAGCCGTTGAACCGCTTCGAATCGGATCTGGTCAATACATCCGCAGATGCCATGCGATTGATCGGTGACATCGGCCACCAGGCTGCAGGCATCGGTCTCGATGGGTTTCACATGAACATAGAGGAGCGTGACATCGTGCAGGCCATCACCACGGCAGGTGACAGACTCATACACTTGCAGGTGTCGGAAAACTATCGTGGCACTCCCGGTACGGGTCAGACGCGATGGGATGATTACAGAAAAGCACTTGAATCGATCGGATACAGAGGTGCCGTCTCCATCGAAAGCTTCACGACCGATAATCGATCCCTCGCTGGGGCCGTTTGTTTCTGGCGACCGATGGCTGATAGCCAGGATGACTTCGCTCAGGATGGCCTTCGCTTTCTTCGGGAATGGATGAAATGAACAAGTGGCCGGAAAAGGAGGAACATCCGGTTCATGATGGACCTGATCGCGGAAATTGACCGATAAATTGAATATAAATATAAAATACAGGAATGGGAAATAAGATCAATGTGGCCATTGTAGGCCTTGGGTTCGGTGCGGAATTCATCCCCATCTATCAGCGTCATCCGGATGCGCACATGTACGCCATCTGCCAGCGCAACAAAGAAAAGCTCGACAGTATCGGAGATGCGTTCAATATTGAAAAACGGTACACGGACTTCGATGAATTGTTGAAGGATCCTGCCGTGGATGCCGTGCATATCAACACGCCCATCCCCGATCACGCAAGCCAGTCCATCAAAGCACTCAAGGCCGGCAAACATGTGGCTTGTACGGTGCCCATGGCGACGACCGTCGATGAATGCCGCCAGATCGTTGAGCTGGTGCAGCAGACCGGTCTATCGTATATGATGATGGAGACGGTCATCTACGCACGTGAGTTTCTTTTCATGAAAGACCTGTACGAAAAGGGTGAGCTTGGCAAGGTGCAGTTCCTTAAGGCGAGCCACCAGCAGGACATGGACGGCTGGCCAAACTACTGGCCCGGTCTGCCTCCGATGCACTACGCCACACATTGCGTCGGACCTGTACTGGCCCTCACCCGCGCAGAGGCGGAGTATGTTTCCTGCTTCGGATCCGGTACGATCCGCGAATCGTTGCAAGCGCACTATAACTCACCTTTTGCCGTCGAAACAACACATGTCAAGTTCCGTAACAGCGACATCACGGCGCATGTCTACCGCTCACTGTTCGATGTCGCGCGGCAGTACCGGGAGAGTTTCGAAGTGTATGGCACACTGAAGTCCGTCGAATGGCCATTGATAGAAGGACATCCGCTGGTCGTACACACCGCCAAGAAGCCGGAGCCCGAGATACCGGAAGAAGTCCATTCCCCTGACTTTGCCCACCTGCTGCCGGAAGCCATCCGGCGTTTCACCACGAAAGGGGTGTACGATACCGATGACCATCAGCATCTGTCCTTCACCCAGGGTGCCGGGCATGGGGGCTCTCATCCGCATCTGGTACATGAATTCATTTCTTCGCTTACACATGACCGTAAGCCATTCCCGGATGCGCGGCAATCCGCCAATATCACCTGTGTGGGGATCCTGGCGCATGAGTCAGCCATGCAGGGAGGCCGGATCCTGCCGATGCCGGACTTCACCCTGTCGAGCTGACAATCGGCTCGTAAAAGGAAATGGATGTAGCCTTGTAGCCATGCCGAGGCTTTGGATTGTAGGGGGATCTTGTCTTTCAGGAACGATCTGATGAAGATCCTGGCCCGGGGATTTCCATCCCTGTAGGATTATAGTAGGTTGAAAACGCAAGCCCCATCCCTTCCAACGGATACATGGCATCGATGATCCGGTGAAGGAAAGTGAAAGATCCCGAATTCATGAGGAATTCTTCAGTTGGAATTGGACATAATTGGCGAAGCGGTTCAGACCGAAAATATGTTTTTTCTGTTCCGCCGAGGTCAATACCTTTTTCAGGCTTTTCAGCCCATATCGATCGACCACTTTCCAGTACAAGGTATTCATCACTTCTGCATCCGCAATTGGGTCGGTCGGTATGAACCCTTTTTGCTTTCCATCGTTTCTTATGAGGAGTGCGTTCAGGAAAATATAACTCCCTTCTTCATCCATCATCAGGTCGAAGAATTCCACGATCTGGGGGTAGCACTCGGGTATTTGAAAGAGCAGTTCTGTCATGTTCCCGTATGATCCATCTTCAGATATCATTCTGTAGCAAAAATCTACGGCATCTGCATTGTTGCGGAAAGCCTGATGCAAGGCTGATTCGAATGCTTTCTTAGAAAAGGCTTTCCGTTCCTTTTCATCCCCGGTCATATTCATCAGGATGTGGTAATCCTTGATGGTGAACTGATCCAAAAGCAGTTTGGTCGCTATTTTTCGGTAAGCATCGGTTCTGCCGGTGATGTGGTAGATGTCACGCAGGCATTGTTGATATGGGAAGTCGAACGTGGCATGGATATTCCTGCGTATCTGTTCGTTGCACATTTTTTCCGCTTTATCATACTCCCCGATCTCGATCACCGCCCTGATCAACTGGATATTGTATTGATTCTCATGATAGATCGTCTCAAACGCCGTTGATTTTTCTTTGAAAACACCGGTGGCGATCGCAAACGACAGCAATGAGGAGGATGTCTCCACCGGCAGATTCACTTCCACATATGGGATTTTTTCGTAGACATCCACAAGATGAGTGGCAATGGTCCTCCGACGTGCCATATCGCAGGTTTCCGCGAGTTCCAGCAGGAATAACATGTAGAGGTTGCCCTTCTCGTGGAAGTCAATGGCGATCTGTTCCGAAAACGATAGGATTGTGCGTTGAAAAGCATCTTCCGTTGCCAGTGACCGGATGCTGTCGGCGGCTTTGTTCAGGTTTTTTTGGAGGTATTTCAATATCTGGGTGCCCGTATGCTGGAAGTTGTATTGCTGTTCAATGACAGCACCGATCAGGCTGTCGAGTAATTCAAAGCCTTGATAAGATGAGATTTCCTTCAGGCTCTGTTCCAGCAGTGGGGCAAACAGACTATCCCACAGTTCCGTCAGTTTTTTGATCTCCGATACATGCGCTTTTCTACGGTTCTTGAGGATGGCCTTCCTGCCTTCCTGCGCCAGGGAAGCAGCATCTTTGGGGTTGAAGATCCTGTTTGCCGATGTGAAATGCCGGGTGAATGACAACTGTATGTCCTTGTTTTTCGATAAGATCTCGTGTAGCCATTGACGTAAGGTGGTGGGGTCGATGTCTTGAAGGAGCAATTCAAAAGCCTGCTGTTTGGCCTTTTTCACCTTCTTCTGTGGTGTCGGCTTTTTGTCGTTCGACAGATGCAGGAGGAGCGCCGCCACGTGCCTGCAGATCTTCCCGTCGGCATTGCATTCGCATTGCATGATGCTGGCTGTCCCATCCGGTTGCAGTTCCAGTGCCACATCGAAGGAGGATTCCCCTTCATCGATATAGGCAACGAACCGGCCCTTACTTTCTTCATCACATTCCCGCACTTTCAGTAGCGATGCTTTCTTCAGCATGCTGGCGGGGATAGAAATGCCGGTGTCATGTAAGTTTATGGCATTGGCCATGGCAAGGATTTTGATTCGCTCAAATATCTGATAAAAAAGCAGATATTTTATGGCTTGTCAGGACAAGTGCGGGATCGTTACCAAATGGTGAAGGGTGTGGCTGAGAGCCATGGGGTCAAGCGGTCATTCCGGATTTTTCTTTGATACTGAGTTTTCTATTGTCATTTATCTTTTACACACCTTACCGACAGTCCCATGGATTTATCACTGCTGATGAGGTACATGGATGCTTCCCGATGGGTCAGCACCACGTTATAGGCAGTTGTCGCATCTTCTTCATCCCGGCACCACCAGAACCCCGATTCCCCGGCATAGCTGAAGCCGTTCTCATACCTGTAGCCACCTGCTTGTGCGTTGAATGCACTGCCATTGTTGGCGCCTGTGTTGGGCTGGGCCCATCCGTTTCGGCTCTTGAGTGCTCCACCGGCGATTTCCATACCTCCAAGTTTTTCTGCCAATACAGTCCACTCTTTGGAAGAAGATACATGCCAACCCACCGGACAAAGGCCCCTTGGGTCATTCACCGCCTCCCAGTTGTATAGCCGTGCATAGGTACGGGCATTGAAACTATCATTCCCATAATGACACCATGCCCCGGTATTGAGGGATACCCAACTGCGGAAATCCGCCACACGGGGGATGCTGTCGCCGTTGCGGTAAACGCCTATATCGAGATTGAATGCCATCCATGTTTGTTCACCGATGCGCACCGTATCATAGGATCCGCTGCTATCCCTGACATATTTCGTATCCGCGGTTTGTGCCTGCACATCCATAGACTGCAGGATGACCATGAATATCGCAAGGCAAAGACTCGTATGCTTTGCGCATTCAGATATCATGAGCAGCCGGGAACGAGTTGTTTTATGTGGTTTCATTTTTTAAATAAAAAGGCGCGGGATGAGGCCATTATTCCTCGCCCCGCGCAACTCATTGCTTGTATCTGTTCTGCGTTCTTTCTTTATTCTGAAACTTTGAACTCCACCCTGCGGTTTTTCGCCCTGCCTTCTGCAGTGGCATTGTCTGCCACAGGTTGTGCCGGACCGTATCCTACGGAGCTTAAACGGGCCGCATCAACTTTTTTGCCGATGAGGTAGGCTTTCACTGCAGCTGCACGCTTCTCGGAAAGTGATTGGTTGATCTCCGCCTTGCCGACATTGTCCGTATGCCCTTCGATGGCGATTTTGATATTCATGTAGTCGCGGTTCAGGATCTCGCTGAGTTTGTTCAGTTCGGTCTTCGCGGCAGTGGTGAGGTTGGAGGTGCCGGTTGCAAACTGGATATTCGCGGCGTTGAAGTCTATCGAAGGACAGCCATAGTTGGCAGCAGTGCCGGCCAGGGTCGGACAACGATCTTCTTCATCATTCACCCCGTCGCCATCAGCGTCGGGTATCGGGCAACCATCATATTTCGCGAGGCCTGCTACAGTGGGGCATTTGTCCTGCTCATCATTCAAACCATCCTTGTCCGTATCCGGAACGGGGCAACCGTCATAACGTGCTAAACCTGCTACTGTAGGACATTTATCCTTCTCATCATTGATGCCATCTTTGTCAGTATCGAGTATCGGACATCCGTTATTGCGAACCGGACCTGCCACATCAGGGCATTTGTCCTCTGCATCGGGCACACCATCATTGTCACGGTCTGTGACTACCGGCACCACCGGGGCGATGGGAACTGGAGCGGCTTTCACTTTCTTTTTTCCAATTGGAACGCGCAGTCGAACCACAATGGTATGGTACCAGTCTTTCAGGTCACTATTACCCCTTGCCGTGCCTGCTGCAGGGTAATTACCCGGACCGCGGTACGACATTTCAACAGCCTTGGCGCCTTTCGCGTTCTGCAGGACAGACTTGCTGGGGTAGTTGCCACCCACATCATCCAAATGATCGGTGAAGGTCTTGCGGAACATGCCTTCAATGTCCAGATGTGCATGTTTACCCACACGGAAATCCAAACCGGGACCGAAAGGAATGGCGATGTTGAATTTACTTGGCACTTTACTGTTGGGATATTGGCTTAATCCCTGACCCTCAGTGCTGAGGGGATAGAGTTCCTGACGTTTTCCGCTTGCGTCGAAAGCGTGTGGATTCGCATAGAACCCGGCTA
>JBIKIB010000490.1:0-2631 GCA_044361845.1 Chitinophagaceae bacterium
CAGTACACAGGCTGTCATGAAATCATCTCCATGAACAGGCATTCTGTGGGACGGATACTTGAAAAACCACGCGCACCACTCCCCTGTAATCGAATCAAAACAAAAACAAGTACTCCCCAATAGCTCCCCTGCTTTCAAAAGCCACTGACCTTATATATGCCTCCATAGTTTCCAATTCAGAATACACGATACCCGATTTATCTTTGCCCTATGATTACCCCAAAAGTAAGGGTCCGTTTTGCGCCAAGCCCCACAGGAGGTCTCCACCTGGGTGGCGTACGGACAGTGCTGTACAACTATCTGTTCGCAAAAAAACACGGCGGAGATTTCATTCTCCGCATCGAGGATACCGACCAGTCGCGGTTCGTGCCGGGAGCAGAGGAGTACATAATGGATTGCCTCCAATGGTGCGGCCTAATGCCCGATGAGAGCCCTGTGAAGGGCGGTGCATTCGGACCATACCGCCAAAGCGAACGGAAAGAGATCTACCGCAGATATGCGGAACAACTGGTCGCTGACGGTTACGCGTACTACGCATTCGACACAACCGAAGAGCTGGAGTTGATGCGGGAAAAATACAAGACCCCGGCGAATCCCGCCCCGCAATACGATGCTTCGATGCGAACAAAAATGCGCAACTCCGTGAGCCTGCCCGAAGCAGAGCTGAAAGCACTCCTGGATGCCGGCACGCCCTACGTGATCCGCATCATGATGCCTGAAAATGAAACCGTAGCATTCGAGGATATGGTGCGCGGACAGGTACAGTTCAATACCAATGCCGTAGATGACAAAGTGCTGCTGAAGGCGGATGGTATGCCGACCTACCACCTTGCCGTGGTCGTGGATGACTACCTCATGCAGATCACACATGCATTCCGTGGAGAAGAATGGCTGCCCTCCGCACCCGTACACCTGCTCCTATGGAAATACCTGGGATGGGCCGACCACATGCCGCAATGGGCACATCTGCCGCTGATCCTGAAACCGGACGGACACGGGAAACTGAGCAAACGCGACGGCGACCGCCTGGGATTCCCCGTCTTCACCATGAACTGGACCGATCCCAAAACCGGTGAAACCGCAAAAGGATTCAAAGAACTGGGATTCCTTCCGGAAGCTTTTATCAATATGCTGGCCATGCTCGGCTGGAACGATGGCACCGGGCAGGAAGTCATGACCCTTGATGAAATGACCCAAGCATTCGCAATAGAACGTGTGCATAAGGGCGGAGCGAAGTTCGACTTCGAAAAAGCAAAATGGTTCAACCAGGAATGGATCAGGAGATCCCCCACGGAACGACTGCTGCCGGACCTGAAAAAGATCTTCAGTGATCACCATATCAAAGCCCCTGAAGCATTGCTCGAAAGCATCATCCCATCCATAAAGGAACGCTGCACCTTGCTGACAGACTTCATCACCCAGGGTTCATTTTATGTCATGGCACCGACAGCCTTCGACACAGCATCCGTTCTGCCGAAATGGAACACAGACAAAAAACGATTCTTCGACACATGGAACACCGCACTCGAAAAAATCGAAAACTGGACAACGGAAGCGATCGAACGATCCTTCAAGGATACCAGCGCAGATTTCGGCATCAAACCCGGAGAACTGCAGCTCCCACTGCGCATCATGCTGGTGGGTGGTAAATTCGGCCCGCCTGTTTTCGAGATCGCTGCCATCATCGGAAAAACCGATACATGTGCACGGATCGATAAGGCATCAACTGAATTCACAAACATGCAAGCACCCGTATGACGCAGGTCATCCGCATCAGATACCGTTAATATTTACTTTTACACAAAAAAAACACTATGGACAGACCGATCCGCGTACTCATTGCAAAAGTGGGTCTGGATGGCCACGACCGGGGTGCGAAGATCATCGCCACCGCACTGCGGGATGCCGGCATGGAAGTCATCTATTCAGGGCTGCGACAAACTCCGGAGATGGTCGTCAATGCAGCACTGCAGGAGGATGTCGACGCGATCGGCATCAGCATCCTCTCCGGTGCCCATATGACGGTATTCCCTAAAGTGATCACCCTCATGAAAGAAAAGAAAATGGATGATGTATTGCTCACCGGTGGTGGCATCATTCCAAGGGATGAAATGAACAAGCTGAAGGAAATGGGTGTCGGCGAACTCTTCGATCCAGGTACCCCCACCTCCGCGATCGCGGATTACATCAAACAATGGGTCATCAGGAACCGGCATTTCTAAGCTCCCCCCAACCATCACAAAAAAAAGCGTAAATGAACCATCAAAACCTCCTCACCGAGATCAGCGACGGGATACTAACGGTCACGATCAACCGACCGGATAAACTCAATGCACTGAACGGGCAGGTGCTGGAAGAGCTCGACAACATCTTTGACATTGTGTATGCCGATCCCGCCATCAGGGCTGTACTGCTGACGGGTGCTGGAGAAAAGGCCTTCGTGGCGGGTGCTGACATTTCCGAGTTCCTGTCAGTCGGCTCAGAGCGGGGTATCGAATTGGCAAAGAAAGGCCAAGACATCTTCCTGCGCATCGAGCAGTGCCCGAAACCGGTCGTGGCAGCCGTCAACGGTTTTGCCCTGGGCGGCGGCTGCGAACTGGCCATGAGCTGCCATTTCAGACTGGCGTCAGA